>JAPLFV010000004.1:12154-14255 GCA_026390495.1 Pseudomonadota bacterium
CACAAATCGAAAGTTGGAAAAAGAAGTACAGAATGGGAATTTTCGTCAAGATCTATATTATCGGATTAATGTAGTAGAGATTGCTATGCCTCCATTACGAGAACATAAAGAAGACATTCCTTTGCTAGTGAATCATTTTTTAGAAAAGATGATTAAGCGTTTGAGCCGACGGGCAACGAAGTTTAGTGCAGATTCAATTCGGCTTTTGGTCGATTATCAGTGGCCTGGAAATGTGCGGGAGTTGGAGAATGTTGTCGAGAGAGCATTGATTCTAGGCTCTCAGGATCCCATCATTGAGCCAGATCAATTGCCTCCTAATATTCAAATTTTGGCCGATAACAAGAAGTTGATGTTGGATGAGCCGGTTGACCAATTGAGGTTGGACGTCGCATTGGCGCGTTTTTCCAAGGTGCATATTTGCAAAGTATTGGAGAGCGTAAAAGGGGACAAAAAAGACGCCGCCAAAATTCTGGGATTAGGGCTCTCAAGTTTGTATCGCAAACTGGATGAGTTTTCGATTGGTTCAAAATCTGTTTGAGATCATATTGCTATGAAAGCTCTTTACAAACTTAGTAGTCGAATCTTTGCAACATTTGCACTTGCATTGATATTACTGTCGTCAGTTTTCGGAGTTTTGGCCTCTCATTATGGGGAAAAAATGGTTGTTGAAAGTAGCTCCAATGAGCTGCGGGTGTTGACGGTTGTACTGAGTCAATTGATTCAAAAGCAATTTAGTTCGCTAGAAAATAGCATCGATTTGATCACAGAAGATCCAATCATTGCTGAGTCTATAGAAAGTAGAAAAAGAAATTCGATTCTACTCATGCAGTACTTGATTGACCAACGTGCCCGCTACCAATTATTTGACGATATTATGATTTATGATGAGCACGGGCTGTGCATTGGTTCTACTGACCAGGACTGGTTTAAGATAGCAGGTAAGGGAATTGATTTTTTTGAAAATGGACTTGTGGAGTTTAATTTCCCGTCCATCTACGGCACCGAAACCGCAGGCAAAGTCCAACTTGTCTCGGCACCGATCTATAATGAGGTGGGCGCAACGGTAGGCGTGATTGTTGCGATTATACGATTGAATGCAGTTTATGATTTGATGGAGCAAGAGATTGGATTGACGGAAAATAGAGATGCTTTTTTGTTGGACTCAGATCTTCGCTTTATTACTCCTGGCAAAGTTGGTCCTCAAGAACTTGTTGAATCTCATTTAGCCGGTACAACATTAAAGCAGCATCTGCGTGATGAATCATGGGTGGGCGAGTATTTAAACTATGATGGCGTCAAGGTTCAGGGGACGGTGTTAAAGATTCCGGGCTATAGTTGGTATGTGGTCGTTGAAAGAAAATTTGATGGTGTCGTTCAGCAGATAACTTCGATAAAACGAGTTATCTTGATAGTGACTGCCACCTTGCTCCTGCTGTTTATTGCTGCATCTTTAATATTAAGTCGCTCAATCACTTTGCCGTTAATGCGGTTAGTTGCTGCTACAAGACGTATGGGTACTGGTGATTTGAGTTTGCCAATTGAAAACAGAACACAATATGAAGAGGTTGATGTTCTTGCTGCCGAGTTTGAGAGAATGAGATTGAGGGTTGCAAGAAGCCAAGATCAACTCATCGAAAAATTGGAGCAAAGTGAAAATTTGAGAATTGAAAGCGAAAGGCTGGCTGCGATCGGTACACTTGCTGCAACGCTAGCCCATGAAATTCGTAATCCCCTCAATGCAATGAATCTATTGGTGTCGCGAATTGGAAGTAAAGTAAAGAGCGACGACCTGCTGCAGTTGACAAGGGATATTGGCGGTGAAATAAGTCGACTTGATCGATTAGTGAATAGTATTTTGGATTACGCGCGGCCCTTGCAATTGAATAAGGAAGTCTGTGAATTAAATGAGATTATTGTGAGTGTCGTCAGTATTTACAAAGATCTATTGAATCAAGCGAAAGTGACTGTAACTTTTCGGTTTTTAGAAAAATTGATGGTGGACATTGATAGGGACCAATTTAAGCAATGTATGTTGAACGCAATTCAAAATTCAATGGAAGCAATGCCTGATGGTGGGCATATCGATATTTTGCTTGATCTG
>JAPLFV010000195.1:0-9754 GCA_026390495.1 Pseudomonadota bacterium
AATCAAATGCTTTAGTTTCTTCAGATATGGGTCCACAAGCCGATCATCGGGAAAAAAAGGACTGGGGAGTCTGCCCCGATATTGATTCTCTTTTTTGCGCTCCTCTAATCAGTAGTGTGGATGACGACTGGATTAACAATAACCATTATCTATTGCCTGGGGTGCACGTAGGGCATTCCAATGGTAAATGGGTTAGAGGTTTCGAAGTCAGTTACTTTAAATCCATTCTTGTAGGAGGATTTGGATTTGTTTTTACTGTTGACGAAATTTCTTATAAAGAGAGATTCGGCTTAGGATTTGAAGCATTTTTTACATATTTTGGGCTCGATATAAATGCTAAAAGCGATACATTTGGCTCTCTAAATGATTTTAACTTGCAGATACGACCGATGCTTTCGATTGGATGGATATCAGCCTACTACGCGCTGGGAGACAATCATCAATACGGTTTGATATTTAAACTTCCCGTTAAATTGAATAAATAACTCAGATCCTTTATGGATTTGTCATCACCTGATACCAGAGCCCAGCTCCAGGACCTAGTTGCCAGGAAAACGTCATCCACAAGAACAGGAATATGGACCAGAACAATAAAAAGAATAATGAATATGGAAGCATCAAGGATAGCAAGGTCCCTACTCGAGCTTTCTCATCATACTTAGTCATGAATGTCACAATGAGAGGGAAATAGGACATCAGTGGAGAAATAATATTTACGACAGAATCGCCAATCCGGTAAGAGGCCTGTGTGAGTTCAGGAGAGAATCCCAACAACATAAACATCGGTACAAAAATGGGTGCTATCAAAGTCCACTTTGCAGACGCACTTCCAATAAACAAGTCTAGAACACAGACCAAGATGATAAACCCAATCATCAATGGAATCGCTCCCAGTCCAAGTGTTTTTAAGAAATCCGAACCATGAACTGCTAAAACCAAGCCGATGTTTGAAGCGTTGAAAAACGCAATAAACTGCGCTGCAAAAAATACGAGTACTAAATATGGAGCCATTGTCACCATGGACTCTTGCATGGCGTGAATGGCGTCATTGTGAGTTTTGAATTTTCCGGAAACAAAGCCAAAAATTAAACCAGGAATAGCACCGAAAAAGAAAATGACAGTGACAACGCTAGTAACAACCGGAGAGTGCAATACGGAGCCGGTACCTTTTTCCCTTAAAAACCCACTTTCAGGCACGAGCCCCGCAATCAAGATTCCGATTAGAACAAGGCCACTAATGCCTGCCCATTTTAGAGCAGTTGATTCCAGTTTATTTAAGTCCCCAACTTTCTCTGTTTTGACTTGACCTTTATACTTTCCTAGAAATGGGATTGTAATTTTATTTGTAATGATAGAGCCCAACACGATGATCAATGCAGATGATGAGGCCATGAAGTACCAGTTGGACACAGGTGACACAGAATATTTTGGATCAATAATCCGTGCCGCTTCCTGGGAGATTCCAGAAAGCATGGGATCAGCTGTACTTAAGATAAAATTCGCAGCAAATCCGCCAGATACGGCAGCAAAGCAAGCCGCAATTCCTGCAAGTGGATGTAGTCCAAGGGTGTGAAATATCATTCCAGCAAGAGGGATCAATAGTACATAGCCAATATCTCCTGCTGTATGAGACAGAATTCCCGCAAGAAAAATAACGGGAATGATGAGAGGTTTTGGCGCCTTAGCTACGAGGATTCTAAGGACTGCTGAAATAAGTCCACTGCGTTCTGCAAGACTAAAGCCAAGCATCGCGACCAATACTGAACCAAGAGGAGCAAACCCAGAAAAGTTTTTAACCATTCCGCTCAATAGCAAATGTAATCCTTCAATTGACAGGAGATTGACAGTCGTGATGACTTCTTTCTTGATGGGATGAATGGCGGTCAGTCCAGCATTTTTTGCAATTGCCGATGCAATGACCACGAGTACAAACAGAATAAGAAAGAGGGCAGCTGGATGGGGGAGTTTGTTTCCTGCTTTCTCAATCCAATTGAGAATGTTCATGATGATAGTGGACGGCTTTGATTGAGCTTTCATCGGAATTCCTTATGTCTGTATATAACTTGACTTAGATAGATTGATGGCTGGAAAAACTGCCAGTTTGAGACGCTGAAAAAATCATGCGGTTGCAATTGGTCTGGAAGTGAATAGCGAATCTGAATATTAAATGCAACTCAATATCCCGCTGGGCCGGGTCACTTCCAGAGGCCTTCAACTTCGGTGTCAGGAGGAGCCAGCCGAGTCTTGGCCATTTTGCTTTCAAATGACGAAGGTGGCGCGTCTTTCGCGATTTTTTGCCACAGCTTTTGTGCTGCGTCTTTTTGGCCAGATTTTTCCAGCTCTTCCGAATGAATCCATAGCCTTTCTAGCCATGGTCCATCAACCACCCAAGTGGCTCTTTTTTCGTATCGTTGTATCAGATCATTCAAAGGAATGGTCTTGGCCTCTAGGTCCAGCCAGCTTTGCGCACAGGTTTGGTTTTCCTTTAACAGTGTTTCCCACTTCTCGGGGATTACGGAGTCAATTCTTTCTCGAATCTTTGCGACCGCCAATTTATCCTTTCTTGAATCAAACAAGCGACTGGATAGGGGAAGCGTGACGGAGCAAACGGAGTCCTTTTCTTCTTTGGACCATTCTTCAGAGGCGTTGAGAATCCAAATTAGGTTTTTTGCTGAATTGTTGCTGGAAAGAACGCGACTCAAATATAGCTTTGTTTGAACAGGTGGATTTGGTTTCCATTTTGTCTTTTCTGCTTGAGTGATGAAGCGATTTAAGTCCTTTTGATGACCGAGATTATTCTTTGTTGTTTTGTTTGGAGACGTTTCATTTAGGAATACTAATGCCCTGAGAAGTTGTTCGTCGGTATTGATCGCATCTCGTTCGAAATTCCAGAATTCCTTTGCCTTGTCTGAGCGACTGGTATCGACATAAGCTTGAAAGAGGTTTCGGCCTAGCTTTTCATCTATCTTTTTGTAAAGTGTTGCTCTTCTCTTTTCAAAAAATTCTGTTCCTGAAAACAGATATCCTTTTTCAAAGTATGGATCTATGTTGCGGGCTTGAACTTCGGTTACTGCCGGTAACATACCATTCAGGAACTTAGAATTTGGATACTTCGATGCATACTCTTTGACTCGTTGGACCATTTCAGGAGTTCGCTCTCGATCAGAGTAGGAGCTAACATAGCAAGCATTGACAAGCTCCATTAAATTTTCAGGAACATCTTTTTTCATCTGAACATCTTCTAGAAGCGACCTGGCATGTTTGACGTTATTGCCTTCGTATGAAGGTAGGTCCATACAAGCGCCACGAATCTTTGCAATGCGTGCGGCTTCAGACTGTGGATGGTCTGTTTCCACTCTGAAATAAGCTAGCCTGACGGCATCAGATAGTTTTTTTCTATCTGATGGTTTGGTTTTTTTTAGCTCTGCAAGCAGAGTGTCTCCGATTCTCAATCTTGCCCAAGGCAGGGCACCACTCTCTAAGACCCAGTCATTATCTTTTTTAACACTTGCCTCAACAGCCGCTTGCAAGAGTTCCCTGGCCTCGGAAAATTTCCCCATCCAGAACTTGGATTCAGCTCTGAGCAATGCTTGTGATGGGCTGAATTTATAGTTTGTTTCTTCAATTCTGGAACCTAAGCCATAGACCTCATCTGCGAGATCAAAATTGTTGAGGCCGTAGTAGATATCGCCAGCACGATAAAACATCTTTGCAGCTTCTTGTGGATTTGGATCCTGGCGAATGGCTGTGTCCAGCTCTTGAATGGCCGTCAATAGATCGTCATTTTTGATCCACATCTCAGCAAGCATTTGTCGAAACTTGGGACGGTAGTCACTCTTTCCTAGTTTTAATAAATTTGTTAGCCCTTCCTGCGCCGCGCCAACCACAAGTGACCAGCGTTCGAGTTTGTAATAGGCAACGGCCAAATTATAAAGACCCCATGGCGCAAATTGGTCAATCTGGGTATCAGCAGTGTCTCGTCTGAGGATAAATGCAGCCGCTAAAAAATAGGAGACCCGATTGATCATTCTTTTGAACTCGGGATCCTTCATATCGCCCTTGGATCGCTTCAAGTGAGGCTCTAAGGCCATTGCTGCGTTTACTCCAAGAAAGAATTCTAACCTTTTGTTAATCAACGCATCTTGACTAAACGTTTGTCGTGCACGTAACCACGTCTCGTGAGCGCGGTCGTATTCACCGTTTAGAAACTCTACTCGACCTTTCGCAAAAAGTTCTCCAAGTCTTCCTTCGCCTTTGACTTGGAATACCATTTTTGTCATTTCTTCCTGAGGAAGATGGAGATCAAATGTTTGGGGGGCAAGCTTGTATGGGTATCTCCAGAATATTTCTCCTGAACCAGAAATATCTCTCTTGTCTGGCTTCTCGCTAAAATCTCCAATAAACAAGTACCGCTTTAATATTGCGTCAAACGAAGACAATTCCAATGAACCCGGTTTCTCCTCATGTTTTAGTGCAGTTTTCTCTTTCTTGATTTTTTGTTTAGTGGGTTTAGGAACTATTTTTGGTGTGCTACTTAGGCAGGATATGGCCACAATGAGGCTGCAAACTAAGCGGTACCATTTTTTACTTCTGAATATCTGAAGAATGGAGGAGTCGTCGATGAGTTGAATGGACCGCGTCGAATTGTTTTTAAGCTTCATTGTATTGCATCTCCGAATACAAACGACGATTTTATCAGTGCTCTTTTAAGAGCCTACTAGAGACAAAGTGATTTAATGTCATCGTCAAAAGTCGGTTTAAATGGCATTAAATCATTCTGTCGGGTCAATGCCAACGTCTTGGTCATAGTTAATATGAATCTCAATGCGCCGATTCATAGCCCGTCCAGCTTCCGTTGAATCTTGCGAAATGGGCCTTAAGTTTGCATATCCTGCCATGGATATTTTTGTGGAAGGAAATCCTGTTTGATTAACTAAATATTTTACAATAGATGCAGCACGTAGACCTGAAATTTCCCAGTTTGAGAAAGTGCCTGATGAAGGAACGCTATCGGTGTGCCCTTCAACGACGATCGGTTTCCCTAACTCCATGAGAATATCGCCAACATCATTCAGCTCTTTCAACGCTTCGCGCCTTACCTGATATTCTCCTGATCCAAAAAAATGTCGAGCGGCTAGCTGCAATTTAAAACCCTGCGCTGTTCTCTCGATTGACACGACTCGCTCCTGACCTTTGTCTCCTCCTTGAGGATATTTCTCAGGGCCGTAAAGTCGCTCTTCCACAAGAGCTCGAACTCTCTTCATTTCCATATCGATAACTCGAGTACGTTGTTTTGAACTTGGATATCGTTGAGAAAGTGGCTCTCTTAACTGATCTCCTTTGAAGTTATCAAAAATTCCCATCCCCTGAACGGTTGGCCCAACTTTGCGATCAATTGGTATCTCTGGCAGCGGTGTATTCAGCGCATCTTGAATTGACTGTGAGGTCGCAGTTGCTGCAGCTTTAGATTCCTTGCAACCCATTTTTTGAGCGAATAATACGACGAACAAAGCAAAAAGCATCGTCACCATGTCGGCGTACGAAACGAGCCACCGCTCGTGGTTTTCAAACTCGGGGCACTTTGCCTTAACTGCCATCGTCCTATCCTTTTATCATCTAAGATCTGATCACTTGATTCTGTTTCAATCCTTCAATGTTTGTCGCCGCCAGCATTGTGGACAAAGACGGCAAGTTTCGTTTCGATAATTTTGGGATTCAGTCCAGATAGTATTCCATCCACTCCAATTACAACCATGGCCCTCACATGACCATCAATGGTTGCCTTTCGTTTCAGCTTTTTTCCAACCGGAATTCCAATAATGTTGGCTGCACCTACGCCGTATAGAGTCGCAACGAACGCAACCGCAATACCAGGTCCGATTTTCTCTGGTTGGTCGAGAACGGACATAACGTGTTGTAGACCAAGAACGGCTCCAAGAATTCCAATTGTCGGGCAGAGAGCTCCAAAGTCTTCCCAGAATTTTACGGCGACCTCAGCTTCTTCAAACACCACATGAGCGGCGGTTTCTAAAGTGTCCCTGATAACATTTGGATCAGTTCCGTCTACAGCTAAGCCGATAGCCATTCGTAGTGGTTCGAATGTGATAGAATCGCGTTTTTTCTCAAGGGCGAGGATAGATTCCTTCCTCGCGGTTTGTGCTAGATCAATGATGTCTTTTTGAATTTGAGCCGGGTCTGCGGTGGGATTTTTGAGCCAAATTCCCAAAGCCTTAAAAGCACCTATCATATCCGCTAAAGGATACGCCACCATCAACGCTCCAATAGTCCCACCAAATACAATCATCACGGCGGTATGCGCCCACAATTGACTTAAGTGACCGCCTTCTAAGAGCATACCTGTGATAATCATGCCCGCTGCTACGAGAGGTCCTAAAATACTGGTCAAATCCATGGCTCAACTCCTTGTCATTGCTAAAGCAATGATATTTTGTTCATTTATTGGCTAGTATGTTTCGCGCCTAGAGAATCTTTGAACTTTTGTGAGTCATCCTTTCCATCAGTTGAGCCGACTGATCCGAGCGATAGGCTTTGTATGGTTGAGAAATTCTCGCGAACAATAACTGACTCACCATTGAGAAACCTGATCAATGTGTCTGGTGTCTCTTCGATATACTTAATGCTCTCAATGGGAACTAATACTCTGGTTTGATCTAGTTTAGTCAGTAGTAGCATAGTTGGTTGGTCCTTGGTTGCAGAGTGCGATGGGTGTCTGCTGGATTGAAAATATCAAGTTCGTACGCACGCCATTAAAATTCTAAGATGTCGAAAATGACTGCAATAATCTTATCTTTAATCCTACGAGTCTTATTGGATGCATGTCAATGATCGCAAATTTGGTAACTTACTAAAAAAACTACGGAATATCAGATAACTAATCAGTAAGGACCATGATTTTTTACTAATTTATGTGAAACACCAATTTAGATATGTTAGGTTTTCGTTTCTAAATTTTAAGGTTGTTTCAGCTCCCAAAGGTAAAGTGCAACCGCTTCTCGTTAATTGAGATGCTGAAATTGAATTGGAGAAAAATTGTGGATCTACATGACTTAACCACGGCGTCCAGAGGCTTAAAAGAAAAATTTGTTCGTATACGGGGGTTTCTTTGACCTCGAACGCAAAGCTGATCGACTTCGTGACATTGAATCTCAAATCGAATTGACACCGGATTTTTGGACTAACCCAAAAGTTTCCGCACCAATTCTTAAAGAAAAAAAAGCACTAGAGCTTGCATTGAATCAGGTCAAGAAACTTGAAGGCGATGAGGGCGATTTAGATGCAGCAATTGAACTCGCTGGAGCAGGCGAGTCTGACTACATTGCCGAGGCAGAGTCTTTGTATACAGAGCTTAGTAAACATCTCAGAGTGCTTGAGGTTCAAAGTTTACTGAGCGGCGAAACAGATATGAACGCTGCAATTTTAACGATTAACGCCGGAGCCGGAGGAACCGAATCTTGCGACTGGGCCAGCATTCTAATGAGAATGTATTTGCGGTATGCTGAGCGAAAAGGATGGCAGGCCGATGTGCATGATATTTTATCAGGTGAAGAAGCAGGCGTAAAGAATGCGACAATAGAGATTACAGGCGATTTTGCCTATGGACTTTTAAAGGCAGAAAATGGAGTTCATCGTTTAGTGCGTATCAGCCCATTTGACTCAAATGCTAGGCGACACACTAGTTTTGCATCCGTGTTTGTCGCGCCTGTTGTTGATGATACGATTGAAATCGACATAAATCCTTCAGATCTTAAAATAGATACTTACCGAGCTTCTGGAGCAGGCGGTCAGCACGTAAACAAAACCGACTCTGCGGTTCGAATTACCCACATGCCGTCCGGAATTGTCACCGCATCTCAAACGCAAAGATCTCAGGTTCAAAACAAAGAAAATGCAATGAAACTCTTGCGGTCTGCTTTGTATGAACGTGAAATGGAGAAGCGTAGAGCCGCTCAAACTGCTTTGGAAAATACTAAAACAGATATTTCATTTGGGCATCAGATTCGAAGCTATGTGTTACATCCGTATAAACTAATCAAGGACCATAGAACAGATTACGAATCCCATAGTCCAGATGAAGTTTTGGATGGGAAATTGGACGATTTTGTTAATGAATTCTTAGCTCAATCTAAAGAATCAGAGCAAGGTAGTCAAAAGTAAGATACTTGCCATAAAACTGATGACTTTTATCTCTACAGGGATTTTATGCTATCATTGAGAGGGTGCGGTTAGCCCCGATTGATTGAGTCGGTATTTGTAGGAGATAGGATCATGAGTTTGAAGTTCGGTCTATTTTTGCTGCCTTTTTTGTTACCAATCTCTTGTAAGCCTCGCGTTGCTAAGGAAACATCAAATCAGCTTGCTGGCTCCCGGCAACAAAATACAGACAATTCTTGTAGTCACGATCCAAAGAAAATTGCCGAAATGCTTGGCCAAGGGCGAGGATACCGCGATGGAAAATTTCTAGGTGGTAATAGTGATTACGACAAAATTTTAGGTGAGGTCTGTGGTGAAAGCGAAAACCAGCGAGGGCGGGTGCCCGGGGCAAATGATCCCGTTTGCGGGGCCTATTGCGATACATGCGAAAGCCATGGACTGCCCACTAATGCCGATCACTTGATTCATGAATTTTCCGTTCCTTTGAAGTTTGCTAAATTGTTTGAGTCGCTGGGGATAGCGAAAGCCGGAGAAGCTGCTGCATTAGGACTTCGAGAAAAGTTTGCGTTGGCGTTTGAACAAGTCAGAGATCGTCGACTTCTCGGTGTGATGCATGGAATCGAGGCTGTCCTGTGTGCCGCGTCAATCTACGATATGGCAGTGTCCATGGAAAAAATCATAAATTATGATTCCCAAAAATTTGGCCAGAGCGAAACTCGATTTAAGACGGATCTCATGTGTGGAATCAATTTAGCGATACAAACTTGTGAAGCAGTTCCCGGCCTGTCGGCAGTGTTTAAGCCTACTAAAAAAGCTCTAGATAAAATCCCGGGATTTGCGCCACTGTCTGCCGCTGTTGCATTCACATGCCCAGTGGGCCAGTTTTTGGCTGATAAGGTGATTCAATGTCCTGCTTTCAAAAACGCTTGCAAAGAATCGATAAAACTTGCTCAGCCCATTAGCGAAACAGAATGTTGTGTTTGCGGGCTTGCATCTAATGATGGAGCGCGCATGATTGAAGTTAGGGGAGGGGGAGCCTATGCAGGAAAAGATCGTTGTGAAGACGAAAACGTTGACGTGTTAAGAAGGCGTTATGGTATTTCCTCTTCAAGTAAGCCTGTTTGTAGACGGGTAGAGGTTGATTTCGAAAAGACTCATGGCTGCGGATTTGGGGGAGCTATTTACGGAGCAAATTTAACCTGTGGTCGAGATAACAAAAAATACCTGATCCCGCATAAAATTTATTTGAAGGATGGCGGTGAGATAGAAGCACCTCGAAACGTTCCTTCCTATCTCTCTAATGTCGATACAAAATGGACATCCATGTCTGAACTCCGACAAATTGTCCAAAGAAGCGCTCAATTGAATAGCATTGAGGTCTTAGATCACAAGTAGGAAAATAGTGTTGTCTGTCCAAAAATTCAGTAATCAAACTAAAACTGCGGGAATTTTTTCTTGACGATTGCCGGTCTGATTTTTAATTTTCTAATGATATAGAAAATTTACGTGCAATTTTTTGAGCAAATTCTTCGGCATCTTCTCTACTCTGGAACTTTTCTAGAATCAGGTCGCGATCATTACC
>JAPLFV010000195.1:9788-12344 GCA_026390495.1 Pseudomonadota bacterium
GAATCCCACACTATCTACGATGGATACGACATGCAGGATGGCTCTATATTTTACAGGTTTAATTCTAATTTTGGAGCTTGATGATAGCTTGAATGTTTCTGATTCACTTTTTGTAAATCGGTTTGCAAAAACAAAAAGTGTTCTGGTAGAAGGCTCGTAACGAATTGTCCTGTCCGAGCTCATAAAAATGCCTCCTAGTGTTGCGACGACTACGAGCAAACAGATTCCAATGCCAATCCAAACTAGGAGGTTGGTCTGCAATTTGCCGCCGAACAAGAGAAAGACAGCAACTCCCAATAGCGTCAAAACTGACAATACTGCTATGGTAATCGTGTATCCTAGTGTTGATGCGGACACTAAGTCTTCCATATTCATGTCTATTCCCCTTCTGGCCCAATAGTTATTTTAGTGGGAAATTATCCCTTACTCTTTCAAAAAGCATTATCAATAAATTTCGCAAGTTGGTTTCCTTCAACGGCTTAGGTAGAAAAAGATCGACTCTGTTGCCATTAGAAAGGCCCCTTTCCAAAGAAAGTAAGCGATTAGTATGGATACAAATTAATGCCTTTGCGACTGCTTTTTCAGAGCTTCTTGAAATCAAATCAAAACCCGAAAACAGCTCATCGCCAAAATCAATATCGGTAATCAAAGCGTCAAAGTTACTTGAGTTTATATGGAGCAATGCAGACTCGGCAGTTTCAAAAAGTGAAACAAGGACTAAATGATTGTCTTTCCCTAAAATCCTATGGATCATTTTTTCAAACTGATCACGATAGGCTACCTCGTTGTCTACAAATACAATTCGCAAAGGTTGATTTATGATCTTTGCCGTTCTAGTGAGTTCAGTGCGAATCGAGTCAATTTGGTTTGAATCCAAGGTCTCGGCACGCTCATTAAATTCATTATTGGTGACCAACGCTGATACTATGTTCTGACTTAACAAAGTAGGTTTGCCTTGATGAACGGAGTCGAGTGTTTTTGACAGAGATTTAAAGGTTAGAAGAAAAAAGACTCCCTGATTAGTGGACTTGCATGTAATGTCGCCGCCATGATCTGACATTATCTTCTTTGCAATGGCTAGGCCAAGTCCTGTGCCTGTCTTTTTTCCTTTAGTGTAGAAGGCGTCAAAAACATGCGGAAGGTCATTTGAATCTATGGAACTTCCGGTATTGCCAATTTCGATAGTTACAAATTCGCCATTTGAATCGGCCAATTCCTCACTTTTAATTGTGAGTGTGCCGATGCCCTTCATAGCTTGATTGGCATTGTTAAAAATGTTGACGAATACTCGTTGCAATTTTTGTCTGTCGGCTTGGATCTGATGACGATGTTTGAATTCAAAAAAAATGTTTATAGCGTGATGTTTATTGTTATCGAAAGTCATCACTAGTGAGTCGTTGACGGTATCCGGAATGCTCGTAGATTCCCACTGCAAAGCCGCCTTACTTCCTACTTCCATGATGTCTTGAAGTAGGCGATTGACCGAATTGATAGTTCGATTGAGCTCGGGTAGCATCCTTTCTATAATGTCTTTTGTTTCTTCGGGTGTTGTTGATTGGCTAAGCAAACTCGATATGGCTTGTACCATAGTAAATGGACGTCTAACATCGTGCGCAATCATTTGAGTGGTCAGTGCGATTGCTTCAGAGGTTCGCAACTGCGAAATTTGAGATAGATTGGTTAAGATTATTTGCTGAAATTTAATGAGTGTTTCCTTTAAAATGGCTATTTCTCGACTTGTCGTTTTAGCTTGAGAAAGGTCCAATTTTTTAAGTTTCTCCTCAAAGTTCTCAGTGGAGTCATTGAAATTCGCCAATTCATCACTCATAGAATTTAGAGGGCCGACGAATGCATTTGTAATATTGAAAGTAAGAAAACCCATGACTATTGCAATCAGAATTGAAATGACAATTGCAATAGATTGCATTCGAAACAGATCATCCGCATGATGTTGAATATCGAATCCAAATCCAACTGCTCCAACTAAGTGAGTGTCTTTGACTAAGGGATAGTATAGGTGAAGTACTTCGATGCCTTTGGGAACTTCGATCCCGCCTTCTGATCTTAAGCTAGATTGGAGCTTCAATTGCTCCAATGACATGGAACTGGGATCATAAATCATTCCAAGAAGTTGCACTGGTGTGTTGTCGAGTTTGTTTGTGGTTGACCAGAGATTTTTTATCTCTTCGGAGCCTTTTCCAGCAAATTCTTCTATATTTGTGACTTTGATGGTCCCATTTTGATCAACGACATAGAAAAATGCCAAATCTCTCGTTTTTCCTAAGTCTGGCTTAATAATCCCTTCGATAAATGCCCAATTTGCCTGAAATGCGACCTCGGAGATTCGAGATGCCCATGGATATGCATTGGCAACATGCCGGTCTCTCTCAAGCGATAAGGACTGATTTGCTGCCGTGTTGCCACCAATAATTCCAAATAGGATGCATATCATCGCGAATGTAGAGGAAATCGCAGAGGCGATGACAATTCCTAGTTTTCTTTTATTGGATTCCAACATTTCGATTACTTTTGCGTCGAGTCAAATTGAATCTGAGT
>JAPLFV010000195.1:12358-13304 GCA_026390495.1 Pseudomonadota bacterium
GATCGTTTTCATTGAAGATAATGTAAGGTCCACCTTCATAAGCAGGGATCTCTTTCCCGTTGCGTGATATTGCAAGGGACAAACTGCTTAGCTGAACTTTCGTTAAGTTCTTTTGTGCATTTTTTATGGCAAAGGATTCCGTTGATAAGCTGCCATCACTATCTGCTTTTACAAGGGCCTTTAATGGTATAAATGCTACATTGGTTTTCATATTCGAAATGTCTTTGTGGTCCAATCTTCTACCTCGAGGGCTTGGAAAAATCATGTCTTTTGAAACAACGTCTTTTCTGCTTTTCAAAGATTTCCAGTCAATTTTTTCCAATTTTGATTTGTTAAGAAAATATAAAATAGGAGATTTAATGTCTTGAAGAACTATTGATTGGATATACCAAGGGTATCGATCCATTTCGACCTCTTTTCTGTGTACGAGAGTGATGGGTCCTCCAAATTTGTCAGGTATAGGTTGATCGTCCATTCTATTGGCTACCATTGGATCTGAAGCCTTGAGAGACTTTAGGGTGTCAGCATACAGGTAGCCATCTTTGCAAATGAAAGTGATGATGGAATCGTCTGAAATGTTTAAAGGTTTTGCAATGTCTTGAACAGTCACCCCTGAATACTTAGCAGCAGGTTTAGCTGCGAAATTAGGCTCTTTCGCAACAAAAACGGTTGCTCGTTTCGCAAAGGCCTGGTCATCAAGCGTATCAACTTTTTTTAGCGCCTTTTGATAGGTAAAAACATCTAATGCTAACGATTTGTTCGATAATAGTGTGGTCGTCGAAATGCATAGGGTGATGATTGCTGTGCGCAGGTTCATAAATGTCTCCAATTTTAGAAATGATCTTTAGGTCCAAAGTTAAGCGAGTAAACTAGATTTCTTCCTTTGTGATTGGCCTTTGGAATGCATCTGGTGATACGGATATTAACTCTAAGGAGGCCCAATGCA
>JAPLFV010000155.1 GCA_026390495.1 Pseudomonadota bacterium
AATTTCTGGTACATAAGCCAGGAATTCTAGACTTATGTATCTTCATTGTTTGTTCTTATAATTTCTACTCGCTAACGAAAACAGTCACCATAATTGGATCTGACGAAACAACAGCTGAAAAGTCCTGTTCCAGGCCTATTAATGTTGCCGAAATCAAATTCAAGGGTAGTCCTTTCTGTCCACTGGATAGGTTCTCACAACGGCCATTGGTACAGCCGGTGTATTCCAACTGCAATCCACTATTTAAGGGGCAGGTCGATCCAGATCTAGTTCCTGTTGTGATGGAAACTTTTTCAACTTTGCCACTTTTGACGCCTACATTCGTTACTTTAAGAGTGCATTTTGTGTTTGGATCAGTAAAGGTACCCACCTTCGGGATTGCGTTTGGGTTTGGAGACGTGTTCGTCACGGTAGAGCCTACATTTGATTTGACTGGCTTTGCGGCATTGAGTCGGTAAGTCATTGCAGTAAAAATGTCTCCACTATCAAATGAGACTCTTAACTCAAGCCCGATGATTTCGTTTTGGAAAATGATTAGTGGCATTGCCAATACTTTCCCATTTTCATCCAGCGAATCGCATCGACCTTCATTGCACTGATTGTACTGAAACTTGGTTCCTTTTTTGAAAATACAACTGCTTGATAGGCCATCGTCAGTCGTCTCTACAAGCAAACTCTTTAATTTGCTCCCATTCAACTCGACTTTTGAAACTATGAGGCTGCAAGCTCTGTCGGCAGAATCATAAAAGGTATAGGTACCATTTTTAGGAATAGCGTTCGGATTTCCCTTGGCGGGTTCAAGAACACTCGAGTTATCAGTTGTATTTTTAGCGGAGGATTTCGTAGTTGTTTTACATCCGAATGCAAGTCCAATGATACAAAGGAAAAAAACAATTTTCACGAAAATCTCCTGGAAATTTTTTGGTGCGGTGTAAAATATGATCACATACTTTGAAGTGTTGAGCAAATGTGCTTGTGTTTGTATGGAGAAGATGGATCTTCAGCTCTTACGCAAGTTTTCAATGAGTTTGTACTGAATTCCGGAGAAGCTTCCCGCCGACATAAAAATGATGGCATCACCTGGTAGTATATCCTTGCACATTGAATTTAGAAGGTCGTCGTTCGAATCAAATGCGCCAGCTTTTTTGCCAATGTCTTTGGCCAGATCTTTTACGTTCATACGTTGATCTTCAGCAATACGTTTATCTTCTGGACTTGGTCCAATATAAACTCGGTCCGCTAAGCCTAGCTTTTTGACATAGTCCTTTTGAAATATGTTGCGCCGACTCGTGGCGTTTTTTGGCTCGAAAGCAACAAGTAATCGTCGTTTTGGATAGACTGCCTTGAAACCTTCAATCACAAGACCAACTGCAGTTGGGTGGTGAGCGAAATCTTCAAACACGTCAATATCTCGAACTGCTCCTAAATGATCTAAACGTCGAGTCACACTCTTAAAATCGAGAATTGCTTTGGCCAGGTCTTTTGCGCTAGGTTTTTGTTTGAGTTGACCCTTCGTAAAGAGGCTTTCAATCGTTGCCACGACTTGAGTGACATTCGCAAGCATATGAGACCCTGAAAGAGTTGTTTCAATTGTCAGGTCGCTCCATGTTTTAGTGCGAATTTTTGCAGTCCAAAGCTGCTCACCTCGTGTGAGTTCTTTTGCTTCGTAAGAAATTAACGATACATCTGCATCTAAGTTTTTTCCTAGTGTCGAGACTTTAACGACGGTAGCTTGAAAATTGTTTCGTTTAATTAGATTCGCAACACGAGGATCATCCCAATTGGCCATGATTGCGCCTGTCGCAGGGACTAACGCGCACACTTTCTCAAACTGTGCTTCAATGGCTTCAACACTTGCGTAGATATCAGCATGGTCATATTCAATATTGTTAACGATTAAATGATTTGGATGATAGTGAAGAAATTTTGGACCCTTATCAAAAAAAGCTGTGTCATATTCATCCCCTTCGATCACAAATGTTTTGCCGGTGCCTAGGCGAAAGCTTCGCGGGAAGTTGCGTGGAATACCGCCAATAATAAATCCTGGATCCTCACCAAGCTCAAACAAGACGTGCGCTAAAAGCGACGAGGTTGTGGTTTTTCCATGAGTTCCGGAGACTACGATTGAAGTTCGTTTTGAAAGAAAAAGCTTTCCAGTAAGTGCCGGGAAACTTGTGTAATATGTGCCGCTGCGTAAAAGTGCTTCAAGTTCAACGTTACCTCTTGATAGCGCATTTGCAACTACGACTACATCTGCCTTGGAAACGCTGAAATTCTCGGCAGCATATGGGGACTTGACCGGAATTTTTAGTTCTTCAAGCATTGTAGACATGGGTGGATACATGGGCATATCGCTGCCAGTGATTTTGTAACCAGCTTCTTGGCAAAGACCTGCAACCGCTGCCATCCCGGTCCCGCCTATTCCCATAAAATAAATATGTGATCCTGGTTTAATGTCCATAGTATTTTGTTCTCCATTCTAATATCTGACAAACAATTATCTAGTAATTCTTTCTGCAACACCGATCCATAGATTCTAGCACAGTTGATTTGATTCTAAAGACCACTTGAATTCACCTTTTTCAATTCGACCTAAACTTCCCACGATGAACGGAAAATTTGGCGATACATGGCCGAAAGGTGCATTAAAGAAAAGTGGAATATCGAACCGTCTCGCAATTTCTTCGATCAGCATAGGAGCATTGTCGGGCAAATTTTGACCTAAATCAGTGAAAGAGCCCAAGACAATCGCTTTGACGCCAGCAAATGCACCAGACTGTTTCCATTGATTGAGCATTCGAATCACGCGTCCTGGATTTTCGCTAACGTCTTCAAAAAGCAAAATGAAATTTTTAAACGACTTTGGAAGATAAGGCGTACCGATCAAAGAGGTAAGAACGGACAGGCATCCTCCAAAAACAGTTCCCTCAATCAAATCAAATTTTTGCATTGAACTTATGGGAAAGCCACCGCGGACGATCGTCCCTTTCAATATTTGAATCAATGTTTCGACATCATCAGCCGAATTCTTTGACCACAATCCCGACGCGGGCATCGGGCCATGAATGGAGGGTCTTCCGGTCATAACATAAAGTGCGGATTGCGCGGCACATACGTCACTAAAACCAATAATGGGTTTGTTTTTTGCTTGTTTCACGACACTCCAAGGAATATCGGCTAGTAATTCGGATGCCCCATACCCTCCTCGAGCCCATAAGATCGCATCAGATTCCGGCTCCAGAAGAGCCTGCGTCAAGGCCGTGAGCCTTTGTGAAACGGTTGCCGCACAGTAGGGCCAGGAAGGATCTGAGTACATGTCATCAAACAAGACCCGAAAGCCGTTTGCTTCAAGCTGCGCAATTCTAAGTGGCAGTAGACCTTCTCGATCTTGACCAGAGCATTTTACGATGCGAATTGTCTTTATGTTCACGTTCGAGTCTCAATGAAAGGTTAGCATAGATCACATTCTAGCAGATTTAATCAAAATGTGGATCAACTCGCCTACACCGCTGGAGCGGCCTATATTTGCGCGAAAAAATATCAAGGCAGCTCGTTGTAGAAATGGAATAGATCACTTAAGATGCGTACACCCATGAGGCAGACTAAATGTGCATTCAATTTGATCAGTAGATAGCTTGGGATAACCATGAAGTATAATTTTGATTGTCGATTTTTTAGCGGCTACAAGCCTTGTAAATTTAAGCGACCTTGCACTGGTTGTACCGAATATGCTCCAGTAGGGACGCGCATCGCGATTGTCAGTCTTGAAGCTCTGGGTGCTGTGCTTCGTTCGACGGTCCTACTTGAGCCTATCCGTAGAAAGTATAAAGACGCTCATATCACTTGGTTTACATATTCTTCGGCAACAGCGCTTCTGGAAAATAACCCATTGATTGATCGGCTAGTCCCAGTGGATGGCAAAACGAGTCAATTGATCGACCATCTTGAGTTTGATGTACTCATGGCTGTCGACAAGAGCATCGAGGCTGGTGCTATCGCTGAGAGGATTCATTCCAAACTGAAATTAGGCTTTGGCCTTGATAAAAACGGTGTCATTAGACCATTCAATAGAGAAGCAGAATATCAATATGACGTTGGGTTAGATGATGAGCTAAAGTTTAAAATCAATCAAAAACCGGAGACTCAGCAAATAACCGAATCCATGGCAATGCCTTGGGTTCGCGATGAATATATTCTGAATTTAACACCAAAGGAGCACCTTACAGTTAAAGAGAGGCGCGCCCAAATCCTACAAAAAGGTTCAAAAGGAATCATCGGCTATAACACTGGATGCTCGTTACTCTTTCCATATAAAAAATTTACTGTTGAAAGAGCCATCGAAGTGATCGCTATGTGGAGAAAGAATTTTCCAGATTATACAATTGCACTTCTTGGTGGCCGGGAAGATGCCGACCGTCAGCAGCAAATGAAATCAGCCTTCGAAAAAGATGCGTTTGTCGTGAACACTCCTACGAACGAGGGATTGCGCAGCGGCATGCTTTGGATGGCGACGTCAGATATGGTGTTGAGCGGTTGTTCATTGGGGATGCATATTGCTATTGGCCTTAAAAAGCCAGTCATTGCTTGGTTTGGAGTAAGCTGTCTGCAGGAGGTTGACCTGTACGATAGAGGTTCGAGAATTCAATCTAATGTGTCGTGCTCGCCTTGTTGGAAAAAATCTTGTGAAAACAATCCTAAATGTTATGACGAAGTTTCTCCGGAAACTATTAATAAGGAAACTCGAAAAATATTAAGTGGTCTTTAGTCCCACTTAATTGAATATAGGAGATTCATCGATGTCCATGACGTCTGGCATTGTTAGAGATGCCCTGGCCGGAAAGGCAAAAGTTATTTCTTCAACATTTGATCGTGATCGACGGATTGACTTTGTGTCTACTGATTCACTAACCGTCACCGCCGGGGACCTTTTCGTTGCCATCAAGGGCGAAGTTTTTGACGGCCATGACTTTATTGCAAGTGCAGTAGAAAAAGGTTGTCGTTCAGTCCTATGCGAAAAATATCCCGCCGGTGTCATCATTGAAGGCGTTGATATCTATCTCGTAGAGAATAGTCTTGATTCGTTCAGAATATTGGCAAGTTTTTGGCGTGAGCTCATTGATGCCAAAATTATCGCTGTCGCAGGAAGTGTTGGTAAAACCACAACCAAAGATTTATTGCATGCGATTCTTTCAGGTAAATGGAAACGAGTATTAAAAACTAAAGGCAGTCAAAATGGTTTTCTTGGGATACCAATGACCCTTTGCGAAGCGCAACTTGATACTGATGTGGCAGTAATCGAAGTTGGCATAGATGCTCCTGGAGCTATGCTTAAACATATTGAAGTTGTAAAACCAGACATATCCATTGTGACTGCTATATCGGAAGAGCATTTGGAATGGCTCAAAGACATGAAGACCATCGCTTACGAAGAAAATATGATTCTACTCGAGACGGCTCAGGCTGGTGGAATCTCGATTATTAACTTGGATGACGAGTGGATTTCTCCTGTCTTTGATCGAATCCAAAGTGAGACAAAGGTTGGTTTTACTCTGAATTCAACTAGGTCCGGCCCAAATATTTTGAATGGAAAATATAACGTAACAAATTCAAGCCTAGTCGTATGCGGTTTAGGATTGCCGAATCCGGTTGAGGTGTCTGTGCCTCTGCCAGGTGAGCATAATGCAAGAAATCTGCTTGGCGCAATAGCAGCCGCATTAGTTGTTGGAGTAAAGCCAGATGAAATTAATTCAGGATTGAAACACTTCAAGCCCAGTGGCGGAAGAAGTCAGTGGGAAACGAGTCGAACTGGTCTTCGAGTTTACTGCGATTTTTACAATGCCAATCCTGCTAGCATGAAAGCTGCGTTTGATGTCATGTCGCAAGTTGCAGGGAATGCAGAAAAGCAAAGCAGTATCTATTTTTGTCTCGGCGATATGAAAGAGCTTGGCCCTGATGAAGAAAGACTTCATCGGGAACTTGCTGTACCAATTTTAAAAATGAGCTCGTTGAATGCCAAGAGAGCTCTAAATATTCTTTTGATTGGTTCCCGTATGCAATGGCTGCAAGACGAATTGGTCAAACAAAAATTCTCTGGCTCATTACTGTTGTATCAAGATCTGGAAATGTTGACACAAGGGATTAAGTCAAAAGTTAGATCTGATGATTTAGTTTTACTCAAAGGCAGTCATTCCATGCAACTCCACAAGGTTTGGGATGTGTTAAAGGACTGTTAATAATTCGAGGGACACACGACAGAATTCGAGGGACACACGAGGTAACCTGTAATTCGAGGGACACACGAGGTAACCTGTAATTCGAGGGACACACGA
>JAPLFV010000213.1:0-2576 GCA_026390495.1 Pseudomonadota bacterium
TGACTCTTGGTATGCACCAGTCAAAAAGAAGCCAATATAATACGGAGAATCACTTGGAGGATGTAGCTCCAACACAGTCTTCGTGTCTGCTCGATCAATAAAGGTATTTAAGCATCCATCTGAATCACATGTAATATCGACAATTGTCGCCTTCAAGCTGGGCTTTTCATCATGACGAGAAAGAGGCATGACAGGAAACAATTGCTCGATTGACCAAGAATCAGGAATGGATTGAAATATGGAAAAATTCGCTAAATATTTCGAAACCATTATTTTTTGAAGATTTTCAAATTCCTCAGGAACATGTCTTTCAAATCCTGCAAAGTAAAGCGCCTTTCTACATATTCTATGATAGAGCTCCTCCGCAACTGCTCGATCAGACAAATGGAGGTAACCCAAGTTAAAAAGAGTAAATAACTCCTCCTGATACACAATTGAATCATGATAATATTCTACATAGTTCTTGCGATTCATATTATGCAAAATATATTTTAGCTCATTCAATGCCTTATGGGCACTAGGGTCAACGGACTCCAAATCTAAAATGTCATCGGCATCAGTATTAACATCTGCCCCTTGCACCTCTCGAATATTTGTTACGACTACACTATGGTATGCGGCAATTACCCGACCTGATTCGGTAACGATAATAGGATGGGCGACACCTTCGTTATCGCAAATCTCCATAAGTACATAGACTGCATCATTTGCAAATTCCTGAATGCTATAATTTGCAGACGATTGAAAGCTAGTTTTGCTTCCGTCATAATCAACACCAACTCCTCCTCCAATATTCAAATATCGGGGCTGAAATCCAGTTTTAATAACTTTTGAGTAGACTCGCGCTGCTTCCTTCAATGCACCTTTGAAACGCTTAATTTCGGTAATCTGCGATCCAATATGAAAGTGCAACATCGCCAATTTATCCGCAAGATTAGACTTTTGGAGCATTTGCAGTGCATGCATAACTTCAGTTGTTGTCAGACCAAATTTAGACTGCTCTCCTGAGCTCTTTTCCCATTTTCCTGATCCCTTGCTATATAGGCGAACTCGAAGACCAATTTCTGGACAAACTTTATATTTGGCCGCCATATCTATGATCATCTGAAGCTCATCCGGCCCTTCTACGACCAAGACGACGTTCTTTCCAATAGTTTTCGCAATAAACCCCATTTCAATAAACTCACGGTCTTTAAAACCGTTGCAAATCATCAATGCGTTTTCTTGAAGTTTATAGCCCAAAGCAGCAATGAACTCAGTCTTTGACCCAACTTCCAAGCCATAATCCATTTTTTGGCCTGCATTGACGATTGCATCAATAAATTCACGGCGTTGATTTACTTTAAATGGAAAAACTCCCATATGACGACCACGATAGCTCGAATCAATGATTGCGGATTTAAAGGCGCGATGCATTCGTTCAAGCTGACACTCAATAATCTGAGGGAAGCGAAGAATCAAAGGAGCAGACAAACCTTTTTTCCTCAATTCATCCATTACCTGTGGCAATGATACACTTATATGTTCTTCACCTGTTGGATTCGCTACAACGTGACCCTCGTCGTTAATTCCAAAATATCCAGCTCCCCATCCGTCGATCCCATATAATTCCCGAGCCTCTTGAATCTGGCGAATATTCATAGTTTCTATTACCCCTGTTGAGCTAGATAAAATGATGCAAAAAGTGAACTGCAGTTATTAGGTCAACCCCAAGAAATATCAAGTAAAAAATGTCGCCAAGGCTAAATAATGTCAAACGATGCCAAACACCCAGCGATCCTTCCTGAAATAACAAACAAATCTGGTAGTAGCCCTTAATGTGAAATTGGACAAATCGTTCAACTGTCGCTAGGTTATGGCAATGATTACTTGGGCGCAGAGAATTGTACGGAGAGGCGCATGATAAATATAACGTCGGGTCATTTGCGAGGCATCAGCTTAAAAACCCCCGCAGGTCTAGACACAAGGCCTACGAGAAGTCGCGTTCGATCTGCAATACTCAATATGATTCAATTTCAACTTAGTCAGGCGTCTGTCTTAGATCTGTTTGCCGGATCAGGAGCATTTGGAATTGAGGCAATCAGCCGCGGTGCATCTAAGGCGCATTTTATTGATAAAGAGCCTGACTCAATCAAATGCCTAAATGAAAATTTGAATCAAATTAACAAACATACTCTGAAAAATGACGGTCCCAAATTTGAGACAAAGATTGAGAGACTAGACATTCTCGGTATAAAAAGAGGCCATTTTCCGTCTCAATATGACATCATTTTCTGCGATCCTCCTTATGATCTATCTTCTGATTTTATTGCTATGTTTCAGCAATTTTTACCAGACATTCTAAATCCTCAGGGTCTTTTTATTTTTGAATCGCACGTCCATGATAAGGATTATCTTTCAAAAATTCAATTTAAGGCAAATTTAGACATTCTCAAACAAAAGACCTATGGCATTAGTCTCATTTCTATATGGCGATATCAGGAGAGTTAGTATATTGCTAGTCTGAGGTATTATGGGTATGAAAACGCAAACAGAAAAAATTGCTTTATTTGCAGGAAGCTTTGATCCTATTACAA
>JAPLFV010000213.1:2622-5150 GCA_026390495.1 Pseudomonadota bacterium
ACATTATTTCGAAAAGTCTTAAAATTTTTGACAAACTAGTGATTGGAATTGGAATCAATCCAGAAAAATCAGGTCTATTTTCAATAGAAAAAAGAAAAGACCTCATTGTAAAATCCCTGCCAAAACAGATGCAAAATCAAGTGAAGGTAGTTTCATATCAAGGATTAACGGCTGAGTTTGCAAGAAAGCAAAAATGCAAATTTCTCATACGTGGAATCAGAGACAGTCAAGATTCTGTATTGGAATTGCGAATTGCATTCATGAATCATCACTTAGACGAACATTTGCAAACTATTTTTGTCCCATCATCGCCAGATTATTCGAACGTCAGCTCATCTCTAATTAAGGAAATTGCAAAAATGGGGGGGGATGTTTCAAAGTTCTTGCCCATTCCAGTTAGAAAGGCATTAAATTCATTGCCGTAGTTTTCTTTAACCAATTGCAATACACCTAGCTTAGGTCAAAAATAGACTTAAGCCATTTTAGCGGTAGCGACCTTCAGGCACGATTCAGGAAAATCTATTTGAAATTTTGACTTCAGTATTTAACGCCCAAATATATGCACATCAAATAAATTGCCAGCATAGTTTAAATTTTATCGGAAATAATGGTCGGGGTGACTGGACTCGAACCAGCAACCTCATGCTCCCAAAGCACGCGCGCTACCAATTGCGCTACACCCCGTTGAATGGACAATTGTTTTAGCGGTTAATGGCCCCCTAGTCAAGCGCGAGTATTTGGTGGTACAATCCCAAAAGTCATTCAAATCGATAGTTTACTTGGAGAAAAATAATTATGAAAATTTTTTGCGCCACTATTGCATTAATTATAACCACTGCAGGCTGCGGATCGTCCAAAAAATCGGATGACCCTGCACCAGCTGCGACTCCAACTTGGACGAGTGTCAACACAGTTCTTGTTGCCAAGTGCGCCTTATCTGGATGCCATTCAACCTCGTTGCCAAATGTAAACACCTTAAAGGTCAATTTTTGGGAGTCTGAGGCCAAATACAAAGAGGCTCAAGCATCGACCCAATCAACATACACTCCAGGAGCGCAGGTCACGGCTGGAAAAATGCCAAAAACGGGGTCTATTTCAAGTGACGATAAGTCAACGCTCGTCAATTTCAAATAGTTAAGTCAAACCAGACTTCGCTCCAACCCTCGCCGAGATTAAAGTCCTGTGATTTTGCCACCCCGATAAGAATAAAAGGGTGGCAAATCCCTATCGTTTTTCATAAGATCTACAGACATAGCTATGACAAAATAAGCTGGTAAACTTGAGCCAAAAATGACTTGAGATCATTCCAATGGGGGAAGACTTTGACAACTCAGCCATTTGATTTTGTAGTTGCAGGCGGGGGCATTGCTGGCGTTTTGACCGCTGTCAAACTTTGCATATCTAAGCCATCTTGTAAGGTCATCTTACTGGAGAAAGAGCCTCATTTGGGTGGCCGCCTGGTCACCGGTGGAACGTCTGATTCTTTTGGATATGGAATGAATGCTATATCCGCAAAGCTTTATGACTACTGGAACCAGATACTGAAAAATGACCCAGAGTCCAATGACCTTCCAAGTTTTAGCAGTCAAAGGCTAGAAAAATGTTCGATTTTAATGGGCAACAAACTAACACCATTGTCCACTTCTGACCTATGTAATGAAAAGGGTGCGCGAGCACTTGGAGGCTTAGCGGCTCAAAGGCAGTGGGGCGAGATTGACGCCATTCTGACTTCAGGTGAAGAATCTGGCACTTTTGCAGACAAATGGAAATTGCCGCGCAAAAGCCCCGGCCCCTTAGTTTTAGAAACCTACTCTCAGGCATTTGGAATCACAAATATCTGGGACTCTTCTGTTGCAGCAATTTCCGAAAGAGGAAAATGCCTCACTGAAAGACCGTTTTCGGGAAATTGGGATTTGGCTCTCAAAGCAACAGTGGAAAGATTTATTTCCTCGGGCCAACTCACAATTGAGCTCAATGCCAGAATTATTGATGCGGATTTCACTGAAGGTCAAGGATGGAACATTGATTCGGCGAAGGGCGTTGTCCAAGCTAGTTCACTTATCGTTGCTCAGCCTCCTTGGATTGCGTCCCAGTGGTTACCGAAAACGTACTGGCCGGCTCCCCTTGCCGCACTAAACTCTAAAACCAAGCCGGTTAGCACAGTTGTCTTAAGTGCCCCGATCATTTCTGGTTTTGACGATTCTGTGCCCCAGTTAATATTCATTCCCTCTGAAAACTCTCACGCAATTGTGAATAATCGCGAAATCGTTTTAAAAGCAAATATTGACTATGAAATGTCCCTTGTGGCTCCAGATGTTGTCAAATCGGTTAAAAAGTTGAAAAGAGGGTTAAAAAAATTAACTGCTTCCCTCCCCCAACTTGTTGTGGGCATAGATCATGTTGCATTAGTACCTGTAAGCTGGGCTCAAACTCCTCTAAGCTCTGAGCGCAGACATATTGAAAAAATTAAGTTGAATTCCGTGCAAGAAAGTCAGCTAAGTTTTTGCGGAGATGCGTACGGAAATTCA
>JAPLFV010000410.1 GCA_026390495.1 Pseudomonadota bacterium
TCCGTTGAATTGCTAAGTCTTTGCTACTAGTTAGATTTACAAGGACCGACCTTCGACCAATTGTATTGTTTCTCCCTTAATAGAGAATAAAAATGCAGGCCAACTACTATCTCTATATTCATTAAAAACCGAAACACCCGCCGGAAAATAATTGTCCCAAGAATTTTTTAACTCCTGAAGCTCAATGGCGACTCGCTGACGGCTCCAATTTTTCTTAATGGCTTGCGCCGAAATGGTGCCTAGACGATGGCCAATAATCTGATAGTCAAGCCGACTCGCTGCGTTTGCCGTTGTAAAAAACTTTGACTCAGGCATCGGCACTTCTAGTCCAGAAGGCAGATCCGCATAGGAACCGATATGATCTACAAAAAATGCGCCTTCCAGTGCTGATTCATATGGCGTTACCAACGCCGGAGATCTCCATTGCTGATTTCCGCTCATCAATACATTTTGATTCTCGGTAGCACTGCGAATCATATTCACAATGTGTCGAACCATCTTAAAATTATCTAATATCAAAACGGCCTGAGTTTTCGAACGAATCATACTCATCCGAACTGTAGCCGATTTAACGCTACTCAATACTCCTTGAGGAGAACTTGGATCATATGTGGACTCCATAAAATAAACGGATGACTTTGACTTTGCTTTCATCTCTTGCATCAACTCCAAATCAGCGCCTCGCGGGTATAACACGGTAACGTGACTAACTCCTCGATCACGATAGACGCCCAGTAATTTATCTGCCAAAGCAGAGCTCGGAGGATGAATGCGCATGGATTGACGAGTTTTTGAATGCTTCGCATCTGGATTAACCATCAATACGGGCACCTGTGTTAAGTCTGCCATCCGATTCATCGCCTTCAAATGAGTTGAATTAATCGCTATCAATACTGTGACACGATCTAGATGAATTAATTCCGCAGCTGCTGCATATGCGGCTTCTTCTGTTTTTTCGACCCGTTTTATCACCAATGCCTTGTCAACATCCGTCACTCCGTTTCGAGACAGAGACATTTTCAACTGATCCATAATTGTTTGTAAGGCTGGTTCATTTGCCGCAACAGGTGGCAAGACAACTCCAATCCGATTTGAGTGACTACTATAAACAGAATCATAGTCACCCATTATCTCACCACGATCTTTAAAACTCTCGCAGCTTTCCATTTTGTAATTTGAAATCCGAGCGATCCAATCAACGCGGCGTCGATGCTCCTCTGATAGATATTTAGTACTTTCAAGAAGATTTCGACCCACATTTTGTACGGCAAACTGGCAATGTTCCCGGACTCTGTAATGGCGGGGCGCAAGATTCAAAGTTGAGATCACACCACTAGGTTGAATGACATCGAGATTAGAACCCTGTGTCAAAATACCACAGGAATAGGTTTGAAATGAAAAACCAACCAGAACTAAAACAAAAATCCATTTTCTTTCCAGCTTAATCATCTATCTTCATCTTTCTATATTGGGTTCCGTCTTGTTGAATTGACTTCATGTCTTCAGACGCCTGGTTCGCTTTTGGAATTTTGTTTCTTGGAAACAACGCTGTAATTCCACCTTGATCGGTCGGCGTTCCATAATCTGGATCAATAGTCACGCTAACAAGGTCCGCGTTCGTAGGCCAGGTACTTGGCGCAAAGTCCGTGTCGCTTGCACTGGACATAAATTCAGCCCAAGTTGGTAATGCCAGCGAGGCCCCTGAGGAGGCCTTACCTAATGGGGCATTCCCGTCTGTACCGACCCAAGTCACAGCAACTAAATTTCTAGAAAAGCCGCAAAACCAATTGTCTCGTGAATCATCCGAAGTTCCTGTTTTGCCGGCAGTTGACAATGCTAAATGCGATGCCGATGCTCCCGTTCCATAGCTTAAAACAGCCTGTAGGCCAGATCTCAATTGCGAAGAAATAGAGGGAGAAAAAACTTGCTTAGCCTCCCTTGGAATTGTAGACGCGTCAAACAATATCTTATCATTCCGATCTGATATTTTTTTAAGCGACCATGTGGGCAAAAGAGATCCGTCATTTGCTATCGTACTGTAAATCCGCGCAACATCAAGAATGGAACTACTAAAACCACCGATGGCAATTCCAATTTCGCGGGGCATTGGCGATTCTACACCCATACTTAACGCTCGATCACGGATTGCATCAATTCCATATTTTTGCGCGAGACTTATGACAGGAGTATTCATGGATTTAGCCAGGGCTTTGATCAAAGTCACTTCCGTTAAATCGTCCCCATCATGATTTTTGGGCTTATAACCACCGAGGTTTAGAGGGCTCACAAAAACCATATCGCTCCATGTCATCCCCTTTTCCAAAGCAATACTATAGACTATTGGCTTGAAGGATGACCCAGGAGACCGTTTTGCAGCGACAGCTCGATTGAACTGACTGGCCTTAAAGCTACGGCCCCCGTTCATTGCTAAAACGGCGCCTGTCTTTGGATCAATGGCGACAAGTGCAGCCTCCAAACGATCTCCCTTTTTAAGCTTCATACCAGCTTGAATGGCTTCGAGTCGAGTATTTGCCGCATCGATAGCAGTATTTGCTTTCAACTGAAGTTTTTTATCGAGTGTCGTGTATATTTTATATCCAACATCATTAATGGTATCGCCTTCATCACCCAACTTTTCGGAAACTTGTTGACGAATCCAAGATAAAAAATAAGGAGCAACGCTTTGATTAAGGGATATCCAGGGTTTAAACTCGATTTGCTGACTCTTTAAATCTTTTGCGTTGTCACTGGACAAATATTTAGCCGCAACCATGGCATCAAGAACAACCCGACGCCTTTTCAAGGCTAACTCGGGATTTTTATGCGGATCGTAAGCACTAGGAGCTTGAAAAAGGCCCGCTAAAAGTGCGAACTCACTAACTCCTAGAGACTGAATGTTTTTTCCAAAATATGTTTGACTAGCGGCACCTATACCATAGGCTCCATGCCCCATGTACATGGTGTTCAGATAAAGCTCCAGTATTCGTTCTTTTGAAAGATTCTTTTCAACATAATAAGACAAGATCAACTCTCTGACCTTGCGAGAAACCTTTTTTTCACGGGTCAAAAGATAGTTCTTTACTAGCTGCATAGTCAAAGTTGATCCGCCTTGTGCAAACCGACCACTTGTTAATGTAGACAATATAGCTCTACCCATTGATTTCCAGTTCACACCAGAATGTTCAAAAAACTTACGATCTTCAATTGCAAGCAAAGCATCAATCATGGGTTTAGGAATTTGATCATACGGTACAAAAATATGATAAAAATTGTAGTACTCCCCAATTTTTTCACCATTGCGATCAAAAACTACAGAGCTATCAGGGATAATGGCACTCGTTAATTTTGCTATTTGAGTTTGCTCTGAATCAAAAA
>JAPLFV010000266.1 GCA_026390495.1 Pseudomonadota bacterium
TAATTGAACGTTATTAAATACACGAAATAACTCAATAAAATTAGGTGGTTATGTTGCATTTAGTGGGTATATTGAACGAATAGGCGAGGGTTTAGAGCTGGAAAGCCTAGGAATTCTGGCTAACCTGCCACGATGATTATATATTATACATTTAAGCGAAGCAAGGGCAGGGTCATGTCATATTGAATTTTGGCATTAGGGGTAATTTGAAAAAAACAACTTCAATTTTTGATCCGTTGTCAGGCCAATAGGGGTTATTAGTTTGTCCTCTAAAATCTTTGGCCAACAATCCTCGAAAGTCTTGGAATGTTTGCAAACCGGGTGTTTTTTCCAACGGGCTCGAACTAATTTTTTTACTAAAAAGTTATCGACGTCCAGTTCGCTTACTTTTTGGAATGAACCTAGTGCTATGTTTGATTTTTGGTATGCTATGGCCACGAGCTCACTGCAATAAATTTCAAGATTATCTGATGTGAAGAGAATGTCGTATTTGCGTCCAAGGAGTGATTTGGCTGCCGCCATAATTTCGCTTTGTGCCGCAGGGCTCAGATTTTCATGCCTATAGACCGCGTATCGATCTAATCGGCCTCTAGCTATCCAGATTTCGATAGGGGTTCTGGATACCTTAGATATAGCCTCGATGACGTAGGTTTTGTCGCCTGACTTCTCAATGAGGCCAACGTGGCTATACAGGCTTTTGCTGGCCCACATGATGGCGTTGGATTGATTGGAGCTTGAGGTCTGAAAGATAATGTCGGCGTTTTGCAAAGTTGCATTCAAATTCTGGGAATATGCCCCATCGGGTAAAAAAAGGATGAAGGTTAAACAGGATAATGATTTCAGAATGGTTCTCATGAAGCAAAAGTACAGTGGCCATCAGAATCCGGCAAGCTGATCGTGAAGAGGCGCTCTGCTTAATAAGTAATTGCTAGGATTCATCTTGGTTCTTGGGGCGCTTGATTGAAACTTAGTCTTTGGGCTGCTGTTTTTTGCTTTTCGCAACAGGGCGAGCTCCCTTTTCTTTTACTGTGTTATGGCGAATCGCCATTTCATAAGGAATAGATTTAATTCCGTAATCCCGTGCGAGTTCAATGAATTTCTGTTGAGCCCTGACGTCATGAGAGCTGTCTTTGGCATGGCGTCGGTTGTAGGACCCGTCTGATTGCAAGGTCCAAGATTTAACGTTGTCTTTCAAATAGGTGTTTAGGATGTAATTGACAACGTATTCTTTGATATCTTCAGAAATGAGTGGAAAACAAACCTCCACGCGTCGATCCATGTTTCTTGGACTCATATCCGCGGAGGCCATAAAGACTTCATGCTTGCCGTTGTTGTCAAAATAGTAAATGCGGCTGTGCTCAAGGAATCGATCGATGATGGATGTAACTTTGATGTTTTCGCTAAGGCCTTTGACTCCAGGTCTTAGGCAGCACATACCTCTCACGATCAATTTAATGTCGACTCCAGCTTGGCTTGCATCATAAAGTGCATCGATCAGCTCTTTGTCTGTCAGCGCGTTGACCTTGCAGACAATGTGGGCTTTATGGCCGGCCTTCTTGTTGGTGACCTCTCTTTGAATCATCTCTAAAAGTTTCGCTCTCAAAGTCACTGGTGCAATAGAAATAGATTTCATATTGGGTACGAGGTGTTTTCGTCTAAGCCTCATTTCTCCAGAGAAGATATTAAATCCTGTGAGAATATTGAATATCTGGCCGACGTCATTGGTTAGTTCGGGCCTCGCGGAGAACAAACTGATATCAGTATAGAGCTTCGCAGTATTGGAATTGTAGTTTCCAGTTCCTAGATGAACATATCGGCTTAGTTTTCCGCCCTCTTTGCGCACCACAAGAGTTGCTTTGGCATGTGTTTTGAGACCGACAAAACCAAAAACAACATTGACGCCTGCGCGTTCTAGACGACGAGCCCAACTGATATTGTTTTTTTCATCAAATCTAGCTTTTAATTCTACAACTGCGGTTACTTGCTTGCCGTTTTCGGCCGCTGCAATGAGGGCTTCAATGATCGGACTGTCTCCACCGCTTCGGTAAAGTGTTTGCTTGATCGCTAAAACATTTGGATCGTGAGCTGCTACTTGCAGAAATTCAATCACCGGATAAAAGCTGTCAAAGGGATGATGCAAAAGAATATCATCACGCGCAATCAGAGAAAAAATATCCTCAGTGCTCATCATTTGAATCGGCAAACGTGGATTGAACGGAGGGTCTTTTAAATGTGGTAGAGGTAAATGATAGAGCGCCATAATGCCAGGAATTTGCAGTGGCGAATCAATTTCATAAATTTCATCGATGGACAAATGTAGCTCCCGCTTCAAAAGCAGCATGACTGATCTTGGAAGTTTTCCACCGACTTCAACTCTAACAGCCTCTTGGTGCTCTCGATTGGTTAGCTCTCTTTGCACGGATTTTAACAGGTCTACGACTTCATTTTCCAACAACATATAATCCAAATTGCGAGTGACGCGAATTGGCTGGGCATCAGCCATTTCATATCCCAAGAAGATCTTGTCGATGTGAATTCGAACGAGGTCCTCAAGAAGTACAAACTGCTTGCGGTCGGGTTTCCATTGAATTGGAATCAAGCGAGGAAGTACTGACGGAATCTCTACGAGTCCAATCGGTGGATTGATGTTGGACGTGTGATAGTTAACTTCCTTGAAAAGAACGACTAGGTATTGGCTTAGGTTTGTCAAAAAAGGAAATGGATGGGCCGGATCAACGGCAAGTGGGGTCAAGACTGGTTGGACGTTCTCATAGAAATACTTAGCTAGAGTTTCCTTTACGTCAGCAGGTAAAAAATCCATTGAAACAATGTCGACACCGTCTCTCGCAAGAGCCGGCAGCACTTCCTGTTTTAGTTGCCGATAGCAGATGTCCATAAGCTCAACAACTCGGTCGCGGATATGGCGAAGAACGATCTCTCCGGGCAACTCATCAGGGCTATCAGATGATGACTTAATATCTTCTTGGACCATTTTGCGAAGTCCAGCAACTCGGACCATGTAAAATTCGTCCAAATTATTGTTAAAAATTGAGAGAAATTTTAGACGCTCCAGGACTGGAGTTGATGTGTGACAAGCTTCTTCCAAGACTCTGGCATTGAATTCTACCCAACTTAACTCGCGGTTAAAGTACTTGTCCGTGTGTACTTTTTGGGTCTTTGTTCGGGTGTGAATATTGTGATGGATGGATAGACTAGAAGTTTCCGTAGATTGATCTTTGACTTGCTCTCGATGCGAGGAGTCCTTCGCCAATTCTGACGTTCGTTCAATTTGCGGATCTTTGGTAGTCGATGAATCGCTCACGGCCTTTGATCTCCAAGCTCTCTTTAAGTATAACTGAAGGATTTGGCAGGTGCGGTCAGAAAGAAATAGTGGGTAAAAATTGCGCATTTCTGCCTGGCTTGAAAGGACTTTCTAGCGCTTTAACACTAAGCGTGTACAATGTCTTTCTCGACAAATTTTGTGATCGGTTGCAATTCAGAATCAATGGGGAGTAAATCCATGGCTGATGTTATGGTTTCAGGTTCAGTTAAAATTACAGGAACAGGAATGGGGTTGCCCAAGCGAATTGTCACCAATGATGATTTGGCGAAAATGATGGATACCTCTGATGAGTGGATTCGACAAAGATCTGGAATTGAAACAAGACGCTGGCTTACTGATGGCGAAAGTCCCTCTGGATTTGCCTTAGAGGCAGCTCAAATGGCTTTAAAGGCTGCCGGTCGCGAGCCTAAGGATATTGAGTTTGTCTTGGTCGCAACTTTGTCACCGGAGCAATACTTTCCTGGGACGTGTTCCTTTTTGCAAGCCAAGTTGGGTCTAGGGACGACCCCGGGTTTAGATATTAGAGCTCAATGCAGCGGCTTTATCTATGGACTCGAAGTTGGGAAAGCCTTGATCGCCAGCGGTCAATACAACCGGATTTTGCTTGTTGGTGTTGAAGTACAGAGTGTTGCGCTTGAGAAGGCGAATAGAGGGCGCGATGTAGCGGTATTGTTTGGTGATGGGGCTGGTGCGGCAATTCTGGAAAGAGTTCCAGAGAGTGGTGTCGGGATTCGGCGTGTCATCACTAAGCTTGAGGGAATTAACGCTGATAAGCTTGGTGTTGCGTGCCCGGGAGCGACCAAGCTGAATTGGATAGAGCCTAAAGATATTGAGGATGGAACAATTCATCCTCGTATGGACGGGAAATTTGTTTTCAAAAACGCTGTTACTCGCATGCCTGAAATCATCATGGATGTATTAGCCAAAGAAAATTTGAAAATTGAAGATGTGGATTTTTGGTTGTTTCACCAAGCCAATCTTAGGATTAATGAGCATATTGCTCAGGCCATGGGGATTCCTCCAGAAAAGGTCTACAACAATATTCAAAAGTACGGAAACATGTCTGCTGCCTCGATTCCGGTAGCCCTAAATGAATGTGTTCAAAGCGGAAAGATTAAAAAAGGCAGCCTTGTGATGATGACTGCCTTTGGAGCTGGTTTTACTTGGGGATCCGCTCTCGTTCGCATGTAAACTATTGGTAACTATTGGTGCCGTACGACTGACACCGATTGAAACATTTCGTGCCGTACGACTGACACCGGGTTCTACCAGTGTCAGTCGTACGGCACAAAAAGGTGTACCAATGTTCGGTGTCAGTCGTACGGCACAAATAGATTTTAGACTTTGTCGATTTTTCGAACGCTACGCATATTCGCGGCAAGAATTTTCTTACGAAGGCGAACTGATTTTGGCGTGACCTCAATCCATTCATCGTCGTCGATCCATTCAATACACTTTTCTAGACTCATTTTTTTGACGCCGTAAAGGTTCGTGATACCGTCAGATCCTGTCGTTCTCATATTGGTCAGTTTCTTTGGCTTAACTGGGTTTACGTTCAGGTCATTATCCTTTGCGCATTCGCCAATAATCATTCCTTCATAAACGTCAACAGCCTCACCAATAAACAACTGTCCACGCTCTTGAACAGATGCGAGGGCATACTCGGTGGTCTTACCATCACGGTCAGCAATCAAGCTGCCTGTTTGACGATGGAAAATTGTACCTGCATGTGGACGGTATCCAATGGATTCGGAGCTAATAAGGCCCGATCCACGTGTTGCCGTCTTATACATGGAGTTAGTGCCCAGAATACCTCGAGTTGGGATTTCAAATATAAGGCGGACTCGCTGTTCATCAGATCCAGCCGCTGTTGGAGTATCGTAAGAAACTAATACCCCTTTGCGTTGCTGATACATTTTTGTCACATCACCAGACGCAGACTCAGGAAGATCCAAAATCATTTTTTCGAATGGTTCAAGCTTTTCGCCTTCTTCAACTTTCATCAAGACGTTTGGTCGTCCAACCATGAACTCAAGGCCTTCTCGGCGCATTTTTTCAATCAAGATTCCAAACTGCAACTCCCCTCGACCCAGCAAATAGAACTGATCAGGCACTTCGGTATCTTCTAATCGCAGAGCAACGTTTGAGCGAATTTCAGTCAAAAGCCTTTCACGTAACTCACGCGATTGAATGGCTTTTCCTTCGCGGCCCGAGTTAGGGGTTGTGTTGATGGAGAAGATCATTCTCATCGTTGGCTCTTCAACACTGATACGGGGCAGTGCCGCACCGTTTAAGCCGCTTAATGTATCTCCAATTTCCAAAACTTCGCAGCCAGCAATCAAACCGATATCGCCAGCGTTGATTTCATCAACTTCGACTTGCTTCATTCCTTCGTAAGACAAGAGGCGGAAGACTTTAAACTTAGTTGCTGTTGGGTCACCTTTTTCGTTTACACCGTGACGAACCAACTCTTGCCCCTTGCGAGCACTCCCGGACTTCAGCCGGCCAAGAGCCAAGTTACCCAGGTAATCTGAATAGGCGATGTTTGACACAAGCATTTGCAGCTCGGAGTCTGGGTTTGCTTTTGGAGCTGGAATTCTTAAAATTTCGTCAAAAAGCGGCTTGAGGTTTCTCTGACCGCCGCCTTCTAAGAATGTTGGTATCTTTGAAACATCATCTGTACACCATCCTTGACGGGCACAGGCGTAAATTATGGGAAAATCACATTGTTCGTCAGAGGCACCGAGCTCAACAAACAAGTCAAAGGCTTTGTCAACGCACTCAGATACCATGTTTGAACCAACGGCTTCTGGACGATCGACCTTATTGATGCAAAGCACTATTTTTAGGCCTTTAGCGATCGCCTTTTGCAACACGAAACGAGTTTGAGGAAGGGGGCCTTCAACGGCATCAACGAGCAAAATAGCTCCGTCGACCATATCCATAATTCGTTCAACTTCACCACCAAAGTCGGCGTGACCAGGGGTGTCCACAACGTTCACTTTAACATCGCCGATTAAAAAAGAAGCATTTTTAGCTGAAATGGTAATACCGCGTTCACGCTCTTGCGAGTCCGAGTCCATCATTCGATCGGCAGTTGTCTCATGGGCTTGGAAGGTTCCGGCCTGTTTCAAAAGAAAGTCAACTAAGGTTGTTTTTCCGTGGTCAACGTGGGCGATAATACAAATGTTTCGAAGACTTTGTGCCATTAAGGAACCCTCTAAAAATGAGTCGAATGATTTTAAACCGGTTTATGGATTTTAAGACTGAAGTTGAACCACGGGTTTTACGCCAAGGCGGTCATACAAGCAACTGAAATTAACCGATTTTCGAAAAATTAATCCTAAATTTACAAGTCAAATCAGGTAGCTAATAAAACTCGACGTGGCTCTATATTATGTGAGGGCCTTTTGGTTGCCTGGAGCATTGGTAAATGGCAATCGAAAATAGAGGCAAACCAAAGAATCTTATCTAAGGCCTTTTCTGTCTGAGCAGTCTGAGGAATGGGCCAAGTTTGAATATGTCACTTTATGTGCCTCATTTTAAAACAACCCAGCCACGACTATATCCTGTTCATGATCTCGAAGTTATTGGAGAGTGGAATTCCTAGAATTCTAAGCAGCGATCCGGGCGGTTGGAACTGCCGTTTCTCCACCATGAGGTCTCGTCTTCAGCTTTTTGCCACTCATGGGCAATCAGGCCAGTATCATCCTCTTCCAAAACGTACTTTACATCGACTCTAACTTTTGGGGTGTTTGCGCCACGATAGCTCATAAAATGCCATTTTAGAGTAAAGCAACTTTCACAAGTGCCTTCCTCAAACGAATGCAGCGGCAATGACTGCCATTTGCCTACTGCGTTTGAATAGCCGATTGTTTGCCATTGCTCCACGAAGAGCTGTCCTCGTTCAACGGAAATTTTAATACTTGGGTTCCCAACAACATATCCGGAGCTGCATAAAATAATTTTTCTTGGCGCCGCCGATGACGCTTGATTTGGGTGCAAAAACAAAAAAAGGAAAGATAGACTCAGCAATTTCAACATTAAACAACCCCTTTTAGATTTAAATTATCCACCAGATTCAACTATCAGATCATGTAATGCGCGTAAACAGAGATTTGTGCTGAGAAAGGCGTTAAATGGAATGGTATCTACTTTTCTCTCAAAACAATTTCTCCTGCCCAATCATCCTTTGGAGGTTGAACTGCAAATTGCTTGCACCTTGCCAAGATGACTTTGGTTGGCCCATCAAACGGATCGATCTGAAGCAATGTTTCAAGTGTGCTTTGTGCCATGGCCCATTGACGTTGCAGATAGAGTTGCATTGCTTCAGAAAAACGCTCGGCAAATTCAAATTTTTGTGAGCTTAACTGACCTTTAAGAGCCATTAATTCGTAAATTGGAATAGCAATCGTCTTGCCTTTTACGATAACCTTATCGATAAGTCTTGCTTCAATGTGGTCTTTGGCCAAAGCATAAGTTGCATGACTCAGAAGAATCTTTGTGTCGTAGAATTTATTGAGTCCTTCAAGGCGGCTGGCTAAGTTAACAGTATCTCCTATGGCCGTATAGGAAAGCCTTTCCGAATATCCGATGTTCCCCACCATCGCATCGCCAGTATTGAGACCAATCCTTGTCAACATGGTTGGAAGGCCTCGTGTTTCGCATTGCTTAATGAAGGCTTCCAACTCTTTTTGAACAGCAAGTGCTGCTTTGCATGCAATGATCGCATGATTTTCTAAGGGATTTGGAGCTCCCCAAAAAGCCATGACGGCATCCCCAATATATTTATCCACAGCACCTTGATTGCTCATGATGGTTTTAGTGACAGTTTCTAAGTAGTCTCCCATAATATCGGAGACATTTTTTGCGCCGATTTTTTCTGAAATTGTTGTAAAATCGGCAATATCTGAAAAAAACACTGTGATATCTTTATTTTCAACTCCAACGGAAGCTTCTTTTTCCATAGCGATTAAATCTTTGACGATTTCACCTGGAACATACCTACCGAAGGAGCGCAGTCCCTTTTTCATGTTGTCAAATGCCACACCCATATTGGCAACTTCAGCTATAATTGATTTGATTCTTGTGTCGCTAGAAAGATCAAGTTTTTGAATCTTTGTCATCTCAGTAGAAAGCGCCTCGAGAGGGCGACTGAGGCGATTTGCAAAAATGTAACCTATGAATGCAACGATCGAGACTGAGATCACTGAGATAAAGAAAATGGCGATCAAAAATTTGCGTTCATAGGACAAGATTTTTTCGGCGGAAACGTCGAGACCAACTACTCCTGCAAGGGAGCCGTCAGGTCTAAGAATAGGCGCAAACGCTGACAGCCACGTCCCCCATTGATCAGAGGCAAATCCTTTTTCTACCTGAGGAATATAGGGCGGCTGAAATGCAGCGTTTAGAGATTCTGTGACTTCATTGTAAGGGTCACCTAAGTGCGAGATTAATTTTGGATCAGTTTCAGCGTCGACAACAAATTCGATGTTTCCATTACCTTGCTGTCTAAAGGTGTAAATAAATCTCAAATCTTCAAAATTTAGTTTGATGGATTGTAAAGTAGATTTGAGTTTTTTGTAAGTTTCGGAAGATTCGTCTTCTGGTTTGAGTAGTTGATCGTGATCTTGCGCGTTGATAGTAAGAGCTGCGATGGCTACTACGTTTTTCATTTTCTCGCGGATATTTGAACGAGCGTAATCACGGGCATGATAATAGTTGGCAAATCCGATGAAAGCAGAGGTAATGATTGCAACTCCAACAAAGGAAGAGGCCAAACTTAGCTTCAAGGAAAAGCTATTGGATTTGATTTGATTTGCAGGTTTCAATTTTTCGCCTTCATTAACCGTCATTTTAAGTTGCTCCTATTGAACTACTTGGCGGGTTTGCCGAGCATTGCAAACATGTTCTTTTTGTATGCTTCGACGCCTGGTTGATCAAATGGATTGATTCCCATCATCAGCCCACCCACGGGGCAACTAATTTGAAGGGCTGCAAACAGACGCGCGATTGTGGTGATTTCTAAATCGGGCAGCGATATTTCAAGCGCAGGAACCCCACCTTCTGAGTGGGCCTTCTTAGTTGCCTTCACTGCGATAGCATTGATGTCGTCAATTCCCTTACCCTCTAAATACAGCAACTCGTCAATATTGGAACCGGTCTTAGGCACGGCAATGCGCTGGTCCTTTCTCCTAGGATTTCGAGCCGTCATAAACGTCTCGATCATAGTGCGAGAACCTTCCTGCAAATATTGTCCCATAGAATGCAGGTCCATTGTACATTCCAGACTTCCAGGAAACAGACCCTTGTTATTTTTGCCGTCTGACTCGCCAAACAATTGTTTGAACCATTCGACCAGATTCCGCATACGAGGTTCTGGATATGTTACCACTTCAATGATTTTGCCCGCGCGCCACGCGGCCTGTCGACATTGCGCGTATTCTAGTATGAAATTAAGATGAGGACCTTTTGTGCGACCAAGTGCATTGGCAAAAACCTCGTCAGCTGCTGATACGAAGTCATGAATGTTGAAACCAGCTAGAGCAATAGGAACAAGTCCAACAGCAGTAAACACTGAATATCGTCCGCCGACGTCTGATGGTATGTCGAATGCCTTGTAACTTTGATCGTTTGCAAATTTTCGCAAAGCACCCTGTTTTGGATCGGTTATGGCAACAATTCTTTGTGTAGATTCAACATGTCCAAATTTTTTTCGACACCATTCATTCAATACTCTAAAAGCAACACCTGGCTCTGTGGTCGTTCCTGACTTGGATACGACGCAAATCATTGGCTTACGGTGCTCGAGGTATCCGAGTAAATCTGACAAACTTGTTTCCGACATGTTGTGGCCTGCAAAAAGTACCTTTTTAATTTTTTGGTTTGAGGTTTTCTGAGAATCACCTGAATCTAGAAATTCTGGCGTTAACAAGTCGACGACTGCCCTTGTGCCAAGGTATGAGCCGCCTATTCCAATTACAACGACGCAGTCGTATGAAACCTTGAGTTGGTCTCGCCAAGTTATTATTTCATTAGCTAATTTAATGCCATGATTCTTAGGCCAGTCAATCCAACCAGTAAATTCGCTACCAGGACAATCCTTATTCAAGAGTCTCTTTAGGGCCTTTTCGGCATCTGCTCGCAGCGAATCAGCCGCAGAATTTAAACTTGCAGAATAGTCAGATCGATCAAGAACAATTTCATTGTGCTGTGTCATTCGTAAGAGGTCCCTACCGTTGCGTGATGCTTAAAGTTATTCAATAGACTTAGATTTTACATGACATTGAGTATTAGTCCAATTATTCAGTTGCACTGAATATCGGTGCCGTACGACTAATATCGGTGCCGTACGACTGACACCGCTATTGAATATCGGTGCCGTACGACTGACACCGTTAATTATGTCAAACGGTGTCAGTCGTACGGCACCGTTTGAAAATTGATCTGTTTGAGTGTGGATTGGAGATTCAGAAAGCACATTTAGCCGATTTCGGTGGCTTTGCTTAATTCAAATTTATAGATTCTTTATTTTCTGGAAGTTTATGAGTTACTTTTTTTTTGGGGAATGGATCGATTCCTGATATGATTTTGCATTGTTCCAAGAACTTAAGCGAACCAAACGGTCTTCCGGTACGGTTAGCCTTCCTAAAAATCTCTATCTAAAATTATTCAAATTCCTATTTGAGGAATTTTGACTGACCCATTTGTAATCGAAGGCATTCATTACTAGGCCTGCCCGGACAGGATTCTCTTCGATATATTTTATACACTTTTCGAAATGCTGGTCACTCATGGGAACAGAAAAGAAACGTCCTTGCCAAAGGCACCCTTTCCATCCCAGGCGATCATTGAGGTACCTAGAGTACTGTTCATGTAGATTTTTGACGACTGTAATCAGTGATTTTTGGTTAGGAGGTACCAATAGCAAGTGGACATGATTTGGCATTAGGCAGTAGGCAACAACCTGAACGTTATATGTTTCTGAAAGTTGTTCTAGATTTCTCAAATAGAATACATAGTCATCTTGGATAAAGAATGTTGTCTGCCGCCGATTGCCTCTTTGGGTTATGTGGTGCGGCACATTGGGTAGAATTATTCTTGGTAGTCTTGGCATAGAGAGTGAATCTACTGCATTGTCCATCTAGTATGAAAGTGACATCCAAACAGTGATCTGATTTGTCTCATTCTGCAAAACATCGTTAACGGTGTCAGTCGTACGGCACCAATAATTCAATCGGTGTCAGTCGTACGGCACCAGTGTAAAAAAAGAGCCTTGTCCCAGTGGACAAGGCTCTTTTTTAAAAAGGACTAATTTAGATTCGGAGCAGGTTGGAACTCGCGGCGCTTTTCACGGAAAGGTCTATCAGAACTTGGACCTCGTGGTGCTTGGCCGTCGCGATTGGCATACGAAGGACGAAATGCAGGGCGGTCGCCTGATCGAGCTGGCCCGCGGCTATCACCTTGACGGTCTCCGCCAAAAGATCGTTCGCGGTTATTATCTCTGAAAGGTCTGGAGCCGGACGAACCACCATTAGGTCGACGATCTTGAAATGGACGTTTTGATCCAAACGGTTTGCGACCGAAAGGAGGTCTGCCACCGCCGCCTTGAGATCCAGAGCCCATAAGAATTCGCTCTGCTTGTTCTTTAGGCATACCAATTTGGTCTTCGCCGACGACTTTTCGTTTGCCCATGAGCAACGAAAACATTTTAGCAACTAAATCTTCTGTAGGAACATTGGCTAATAGTTCTTCTACAGCAGCATGCCAGTCTCGGCTGATTTCAACTGCTTTTATAGTTTCTGCCATTGCCAACCCACGTTTAGCAAGAGCAGCATCACGTCGAGGAACTGCCGATACTTTGAAATCGGGAGCATATTTTTTATCAAAGCAATCATTGTGACGAAGGTCGCCTGCGGATGCCAACGTGATTGCAATCCCCAACTCCCCTGCCCGTCCAGTTCTACCGATTCGGTGAACGTAACGTTCGCGATTGTCTGGAACATGATAATTGATCACGTGAGTAACACCACGAATATCAAGTCCGCGTGCGGCAACGTCTGTTGCGATAACAATTTTAATTTGTCCACTTTTCAGTAATTCTACCGTCTGATTTCTTTGTGGTTGCCCCATATCACCATGAATTCCTCTTGCGGCGATTCCACGAGCAAGAAGTTTTTCGGTCACTTCATCAACATCGCGTTTAGTTCGGCAGAAAATCAAAGCCTTAGCAGGATCTTCAACGTCGATAATTCGCAAAAGCGCATTTTCTTTTTCATCGGCACGAACCACGTGTAGACGCTGCTCAATGTCAGTGTTTGCTTGTTGGTGAGTGTTCAATTTTATGTGAACTGGATCTTTCATGAACTCATTAGCAAGTGAGCGAATCGCAGGCGGCATAGTCGCCGAGAAAAGTAACGTCTGACGATTTTCAGGAAGTTGTTTCAAAAGATCACGAATGTCATCAATGAAGCCCATATCAAGCATTTCATCTGCTTCATCCAAAATCACGATCGAAGGAGCAAAACCTTTTAGACGTCCTTCTCGCAAGTGATCCATAAGACGGCCTGGAGTTGCAACCACGACTTGCGCTCCGCGGTTGATCAGTTCCACTTGGCGAAACAGGTGCTGTCCACCGACTACCGGCACGGTTTTAACGCCAGCAAATCGACCTAAGGTAAACATCTCGTCAGCAACCTGAGTTGCAAGTTCCCTAGTCGGGCAAAGGACTAGAATTTCGACGTTTTTATTGTTTTTGATGCGGGACATTGCAGGCAATGCAAAGGCTGCTGTTTTACCAGTTCCAGTCTGAGCTTGGCCAATAACGTCTTTCCCAGCTAACACGGCTGGAATTGCGTCGACCTGAATCGGCGTTGGAGTGACATAGCCAGCGGCTTTAACTCCATCCAAGATTGCCGGCGCTAAACCGAAGTCTTCGAAAGTACAGGCTATTTTTGACTCTTGGATATCGTTTTCCATATGTGTTCCTTAAAAAACTCATTAAAATAGGATTTAAAGTCCGTACTTAATAAAGTTATTTTATTAATTTAGCAAGGTATATTTATAAAATGTAGCTATGTTATTTTAAAATACATAGTAATTGAAAGGCCCGTTGTTATCTGAATTTAGAATTCTAGGACCCAGCTTCCTGAAGGCGTCCTGATTACAGTAGCTTGAAAGGGTTTTCCTGCCTTGGATTTGAAGTCTTCGATCTTTTTAGTGCGACCTTCTTTAATAAATGCATGAATCTCATCAAATCTGAGGACCCGACCGCAGAGCTCTTTGGGCAAATAAAAGCCGTGTGAAGAATCCCCTCCTCCTTTGAGGTTTCGAAGTCTACTTTCACATATGAGTGCCTTTTTTGTTTCAATGATCAGGCATGAATCTCCCACATGGATTGGGCAGTTTCCCCAAGTGGTCCGGCGAGTTTGGCTTTGGCCGTCTCGTAAGGTTATCTGATTGGATTCTCCGGCAGATGAGCCGTCACTCAACGCGATATCAATCAATCCATATTTCAGCGTCAGGAGTCTGCGCTCGACTCCACTGAAATCCTGTCCCGCACTTGAAGCTTCTGATTTTGAAGCCCCTGTTCGCCTAGCTTGAGTGGACAAGGATGGAAATCCCTCAACCAATATCCCATTATGGTCTTTGTCAGCTAAAAGACGTTTCACCGTATTAGGATCCAAATACCGACCCTCTAGCTCCTTTGGCATTGTATAACCGCATGGTGATTGACCTTCGGAAAAATTGCTTGAACAGCTATAATTCCACATTCGCTCGTGAATCTGTGCCGAAGTCTCGACGAGTCCGTCTTTGGAACATTTTGGGCACATTCCTAGAGGTGGCGCATGTTTAAAAGAGTCTACTAAGTCAAAACGTTCTAACGCCTGCAATGATTCATGAATGGATGCAACCGTTTGATCCAAAAATAAATCCTTAGTGCACCGGCCATGCTCGATATCGGATAGTTTTTTTTCTAGTTCCGCTGTGAGCTGAGGCGACGTTAAGTTCTCTGCTCGAGCAAGCTTCAGATACCGAATCAAATGAAGACCTTTAACCGTCGGTTGAAGGTTTGGAAAAACATAGTTTTTATGCTTTAAGTTTTCAATAATTTCGGCCCTCGTTGCTGCAGTCCCTAGGCCACCAGTCGCATTCAATACTTTTGCCATGTCTGGATCGTCAATGTGTCGACCCGCAAATTCCATCATGGTCAGGAGCTGAGCCTCTCCAATGCGCGGAGGAGGTTTTGTTTTGTCTTCTTTCAAATTTGTCGCCGTCAATTCAACCGAGGCTGAATCCGAAAGAAGCGGCTTTAAATGAAACTCTTTTTTTTGATTCTTTTGGTTTTGATGGACAATTTTTTGCCAGCCCGGTACACGCACGACTTCTTCGGGTCCACTTAGAAATGTTTCGTGATCGACAACTGTGGTTCTTGAGACTTGATCAATAATTGCGGGAGGCATCAATGAACTTAATGTTCTCCTGATAACGGCGTCAAACAGGATGCCTTCCTCCGACGGTAGCTGAGATGGTAAAACCCCTGTGGGAATTATTGCAAAGTGATCTGAGACTTTGGAACTGTCAAAAACTGTCTCAACATTGTGCCAAGGGTTTGTTAGTAGTTCGACCGCGGCGTCTCGATAAACTTCGATCGAAGATAATTTTTGAATCAATGTCTTTACTGAATCCTTATAGTCGTCTGGAAGGCAATCGGATTCAGTTCGAGGATAAGTCAAAATTTTATGAGTTTCGTAGCACTTTTGAGCAACAGTTAATGTTTGCTTTGCAGACCATCGGTGATGAGTTGCCATGTAACGTTGTAACGACGTTAACTGAAACAGTCGGGGAGCTTTTTGCTCTCGTGATTTTCTGATTTCTGAGGCACTTGCAATTGATCCAGGCTGAAGTCGTTGGACCAAGGATTGAGCTTGTTCATATTCAAAAATGTACTTTGCATTTTCGGAGTGCTCTGTCTTGTTGAAAGTCTTAATCCATGTACCTTCGTACTCGTGATCCACTGCCTTGAATGTTGCCTTGAGAATATGAAATGGTCTTGGATCATGCGAAAGAATTTGAAACTCTCTGTCAACCAGCATTGCCAATGTTGGTGTTTGCACACGGCCTGCCGACCAAGCTCCAGGCTCAGAAGCACGTGACAACTTGAGCGTCAGTGCTCTAGAAAGATTCATACCCACAAGCCAATCAGCTTGGGATCTGCTTGCCGCGGCATTCGAAAGGCCAACATAGTCTAAACCAGGTCGCAAAGAGGCAAAAGTGCTACGAATGGATTCAGGAGTCATGCTTTGTAGCCAAACACGAGAGATTGGGCGGGTGTTTTTGCAATGCTCCATGAGCTCTCTAAAAATTAACTCCCCTTCCCGCGCCGCATCACAAGCGTTAATGATGTGGTCGACGTCCGGTCTGGACATCAGCAGTCGAATAGTTTTTAAAATGGGTGCGGTTTCGGATTTTGGTTTAAGTAAGAAACTTGCTGGAACAATTGGCAGGTCTTTTATGTTCCAAGTCTTGTATTGAGGGAGGTAGTCCTCAGGTTCATATAGCTCTAATAGGTGCCCAAGTGCATGGGTGCAGATAAATTGGTCACTTTCCCAAATCTGTGCGTTACGAGATTCTAGAGATGATTGTTTATGGGGAACATTCGAAGCTGGTGTTACTTTAAAGCCGCCCAGCGCTGCGACGATATCGCGAGCGACGGACGGCTTTTCTGTGATGATGAGTGTTTTACTCATAGTCTCTTTTGCTCATAGACTCTGCTGGAATCTTATTCCGCAGCGGCTGGGGCAGCCTTCTTTTTAAGGACTTTGATCAGGCCTTTGCCTTGTAGAAGAGTCACTTTTTCAGGGCCATTGATAAATTTGCCATTAGCGCCTTTAACAGACCAACGACCATTGCGTTTTTTGATCAATTTGAAGGCTTCTTTTGGGGCTTTCGTTTTTGCAGCTGTCTTGCTCATTTGTCATACTCCTGTGTCAGTTTCGACGGGTTTAGGATATAGGTTGATGTCGTCCCACCAGCCATTTTTGCCAATATTCTAAATGCCTATTTCCTAGGCGATGGACGAATCCCACTAAGAAGTGGTAGATTAAAGCCTTCTTTTTCTGGATTGTCTAGAGATAAGCGATTTTCATTTAAGGACATCTTCATGACGACACCGTCCGAATCCATGCCCGTGGCTAAAACAGGAAAACCAAAGGGTCAAAACCCTTTAATGAATATTTTAATAAACACCTACTGTTGGTCTGATGGTCGCCCTGAGCCTTCCCATTTTATATGGGGCCTGGGAATTCATTACTACTAAGAAGCATAATTTTATTTCAATGATTGGCTTTGCCAGCATTTTGTTGACAGGTGGTTTGGGATTGCTGTCTGTCGATGGATTTTGGTTTGCTGTAAAGGAGGCCTCAGTGCCAGCAATCATTGGCCTTGCGACTCTAGTTTCAACAAAAACCAAAAAGCCTTTTGTTAAGCTATTGCTATATAATGACAATGTGATCAACGTACAAAAAGTGGACGCTGCGCTTGAAGCCCGGCAAGCTAAAGTTGGTTTTGACAAATTAATGTTTTATACGACGATGGTTCTGGCGGGGAGTTTTGTGGTGTCGTCGGTTTTAAATTTTTGGTTGGCTATCTATTTGTTGAAAAGCCCTGCGGGAACGCCGGAATTCAATGCAGAGTTAAGCAAAATGACTGCACTAAGCTTTCCAGTAATTATGGTTCCGAGTATGGCGGTCATGATGTTTGCCGTTTGGAAACTCGTTCGGGGGCTCAAAGATCTTACTGGTCTTGAAATGAACGATATCATGGCGGATCAAACCAAGCGATAAGACGTTCACGCTTTAGATTGAGGATACTGCCAATGATAAAATCCAGTTTGTTAGGGTTCCCGTTGTTGTGTTTAATATTGCTTACAACGGATGCCTTTGCAGAGGATTTTTTGTCTAGCTCTCAGTTCTTGCGAGAAAACAAGGCACGGTTGGTTTTTGCAAAGATTTCTAAATCCACAGTCCTTATCGAAGCTCAAAAGACACCTACTTCTAAATCTGCCTATTTGCTGGCGAATGATGGACAGTCTTATTTGTTGGACGGAAGTTTGTCGAAAGGTAAAGAGCCCTTCAAAGATGAATGCCAAAAAATTCCGGCCGCTAATTTGCGCCTTAAGGACAATAAAAAATCGGCAACTGGAATGTTCGTTTTGCTTACTGATAAAATGCCCAAAGGCGTCCAGTGGTTTCCCGCAAAAATTATAAAGCAACCAAAGGATGCTGCCTGCGCTTCGACCAAAAAAGGGATGATGTTAGACAATTTTTCAATGTCTCAATCTTCGGCTCCCGAAGGAAACATATTTTATTATGCGGACTTTCATGTGGAGTCAGATCAATGCGAAAAACGCATTGGCGAGCAAATTGTTGGTGTTTGGAATGAGAAGACGAAAAAATGTACTGTGATCAACTCGCGAAAACTTGATTGTGATGGCATGCAGATCAACGATAAAGAATTGGCAATTCAAGAATTTGTGGGTGTTTTGGTATTAGGACCCGAGCGTTGGTCAATCTTTAGTTCGTCCAATTATGAGGCTACAGGGTATATGGCAATTCCATTTGATAATGGATATACCTTTGATAAGCGGAAAATTTATGTTTCTCGTCCTTACGGTTGTTAACTTGGAATTTGATTTTGATACCTGTTCGGGCGAAGCGATGGATCTTGTGACTTCATAAGCTTAGACCTGAGATCCTTCAGGGCTAACGCCCTTCAGGACACGTCGCTGGCGTTTCGCGCCAGCGACTAGTTAAATCTCAAATAAACGGGAACGCCAACCTTCTTCAACTTTGAATAAGATTGATGCCCGTCCGCATAGATAACGACATCTATGCCAAGCTCTCGAGCAACATCAACATCGTGATCAGTGTCCCCAATTAATATCGTATCTTTAGGGTGAATGGTCGATTCACGAATCAATTCTCTTCCTCTTTCCACTTTGCTGTTTGCCAAAAAATCTGTCAGTCCAAAAACATGGTCAAACAAATGATGGATGTCAAAATGCGTGAGTTGCTTTGTAAGCCAAGCCTCTTGGGCGGCAGAAAGGATCGACTGACGCTTTTTTTGAGCCTTCAATTTGACGAGTGCTTGCTTGACGCCATCGAATAGAGCGCATTCGTGAAACAAGTGATCGTATTCTTGATGAAACTTTTGAGACAACTCTTCCATTTGACTAGTGTCTAGTCCAATCCGCTTATAATAGTCGCGGATTGGGAAGCCAAACACCTCTTTGTATTTTGCAACATCAAGACTGGGTAAACTGTGATCTTTCAATAGTTTGGACACAGCTTTAACCGCGATATCTACATCGTTGAGAAGGGTGCCATTCCAATCCCAGATAACATGTTTTTTTGCAGCAATGTGTTGGTCCAATTGATTCATATTTTGAGCTCCTGTAATCCCAAAAATCAATATGCGACGGTAACATACCTTTTTTCTGCAGGGTAGATTAGTAAGAAATTTTCGTTTGATGGGACTCATAAAGAAATTTTGCGTTCATTTTTTCCTATTTTGGAGGAATTGACTGATTTTCATACATTTTTTTGTCTTAAACTTTCATATTATTCGGCAATGAAAAAAAGTTGAGCTACTGTGGAGATAAATGCACTGAAACCTCTTGAAATGACTTCGAGGGCGAATGGCAAGTCAACCGAACCGATTCATAGGTATATGAAACTGTTCGACTGAAAACAATGGCATGTTAGGATAATCAGACAAGAAAATATCGTCATCAATTTAAAAATTTTTAAACCAAATGGAGATTTATAAATGACAAACCAGAAAATTGAAATTGAGGCGACTATCTCAGCCGATCCCTCTAAGGTATGGGAGTGCTGGACGTCACCTGAACATATTACTCAGTGGAATTTTGCAATTGCGGAATGGTGCTGCCCAAAAGTGACCAATGATCTAAGGCCCGGTGGTACATACCAGGCAAGAATGGAAGCTCGAGACGGAAGTTTTGGTTTCGATTTTGAAGCCGTCTACGATGAGGTCTTAAAAGGGGAAAAAATCGTTTATACGATGACGGACGGTCGTAAAGCTATCACGAATTTTAAGAAAGTTGGTTCTAATACCAAGGTTAATACTGTGTTTGACGCCGAAAAGACAAACCCTCTTGAAATGCAAAAGAGCGGCTGGCAGGCAATCCTCGACAACTTCAAGAGGTATGTAGAAAGCAGATAGAGTTTATTTAGAGTGGCTCACATTTAGTGTCGGACCGAACCGAGGGATCGTATGGCATGCTAAAGAATTTTAATTCTTTGTTGAGATCTCTGGTTAGAATAGCACTTAGGTAGCAGAGTCATCCTGAGCGAATGCGAAGGATCTTTCATACATTAGATGTTTCGCGATGCTCGACATTACGTGGTAGATTGGCACATATTTCCCGTCATCCTGAGCCCGAAGGGTGAAGGATCTAGCATAAAGAGATGCTTGGCTTTCATCAGCGCTACGAGATTGAATGGCACTTGTTTCCTGCAAAAATACTACAAAAATGCAGCGGTAGTTGCTAGGATCGCTGCGCTGGAATCAGATTTGTATCGGATGCTAAGGAGCTTTTATGCCCGACATTGACTGGTTGGATATTTACCGTAGAGTTGTTTTAAACGATGGTCATGGCGCCATCGGAAATCGTGATGTCGATAGAGTGATCTCTGAAATTATTGGCAATCAAACGATTGCGGAAATGATCGAGCATAGTTTTACTACTGACCCAAGTGCCGAGTTAACAATTAGAATTCTAATGAATCTTCGCAGCAAATGGGCGACAGATTATTGCTACCGAATCTACACTGAGGACGAGAACATTACCCGTAAGAGGTCTTCGGTTGAGCTTCTTTCCTCTATTGCCCACGAGTCAGCCTTCCCATGGGCATTTCAATTTCTTGATGATGAAGACCTAGTCATTCAACGCTATGGAGCACGATTAGTCCAAGTTTCTATTGAATACGGACTAATTGACCCCGACCAATGTAAGCAAATATTCAAAAAGATGGAGGGCCATCACAACAAAAACGTAAGGTCCTTCTACCAAGGAATTCAGGAACAACTACTTAGGAATGACCCTCTATGAGATGTTCTTTACAGGATGGTGAGGAAAGAATGAATCCTTCGCAGCGCAAAAAAATAGATTCGAAACCCGTAGAAGTCATTTCCAATAGCGGTCAGATAGATACCGGCACGCTCGTTATGTGGGAGTGCTCTTCTAAAGATGAAGAAGATCAAGTCTGCCTGGATCTCGCTCTTGCAGATCAAACAGTATCGGCGACGGCTGAAACGTTCTTCGAGGCTTTGACCGAGGTCCGGAAGTCCCTTGAAGTTTTGGAACTGAAGCCGGTCTGCCTTGGTGCCCGAAAGGATGTCTACCCGTCGCCGATGATTTTGCATATGGGTGACGGAGACAAGGCTTATCGCATGAAAATGGGCCAGCAAGCATTAATGGAACATCTTGTCTCGATATTTGATCCGGATCCTGATCGTTCGCCATCGTCCGTTGCTGAGCAAGAAGCCTATTATCAAGAATGGCTTAAAAGCCTATAGCGCCCCCTACATTCAAACCCCATCTTGTTGGTTTAGCTCGGGACCGTGTCATAGTAAAACGAATCGAGGAAATGCTGAATCAACATGACAGAGTTCTTAATGTGTATGGAGGGAGCTACTTTCTTCTTCAGGAGCGAGCTTAAAAGGACGCTTTGGGAGAACCTGAAAACTTTAGAGAAGTGGAAAACGACATATTTGTAAAGTAAAGGGGATTGGCCAGTGTTTTTAGAATTAGAGGCCTAAGAAAATGGCATTCTACCACACTAGGACATCGCTCGTTCCCTAGCCGGTCTCGTTGAGACTTTTTCGATATATCTGAGGATTACGGGATCCTTCAGCAGCCCAAAGATATTCTCAAGCTCCCAAAGCCAATGATAGAAAGTAATATCGACTGCTGAGAATTCCTTCCCCAAGAGGTATTCATTTTGTCCTAAGATCTTAGAAATCTCGGCAGTCATAGTAACGATTTCGTTGAGCGACTCACTCTTTCGCCGGACAAGCTCGCTATATACATAGTGATCGCAGTTGCTTCATAAATCACCAAATCTCCATCCACGAGAGTTGGTACATGTCCATTTGGATTAACTTCAAGATATTCAGGGGATTTCTGCTGTCTATTTTTGAGATCAATTGAAACAAGTTCGTAGTTAGCTCCTATTTCTTCCAAAAGCCACCTTGGTCTCACTGATCTGGTCTTAGGTGCAAAATATAGTTTCATCTGATCTCCCGAGAGGTCAAGGATAACAGATCTTCAGGCTATCAGAAACGAATTGTTTAATGGCCATTCTGAAACACACGGCTTTTGTGTGAAAGATCCCCGACGGCCTTCGGCCTGGGGATGACGGTTAGTTGGCAATACTATTGCAGCAAACATAAAATTGGATTTTATGTTCTATTACTTGCAGTAGCCATCATGTGAAACTACGTCGCCCAAGTCGGTACGGCCATCAAACATTGCTTCGAACAATTTTGACCAGCAGGAAAAATTCTCTCGCATAATATCCATTAAAGGTGAATGACCTCGATACCTAAATTTTTGGAACACAAGTGGTTTATTATTCAATACCGCGGATCGGAACCTCTCTTGATTCTCAAAATGATAAAGTGCTCCACTGAGTGGTGTTGCAGGATCAGCAGTACCCTGAAAATAATAGAGTGGAACCTGGATTTTATACTTGGCGCTGTCATAAGGGCTAGAAAGCTCGATGTTTTGATATTTTTGAGGGCTGAAAAGCTGGTCAGCTGGATTTGTCACCACTAAGCCATTATCAAACACAAGATTGTACCGTCTGCCGCACATTTGACCTGATAATTCTTTGCAGGAAATATTATATAAGACGTAATCATTAGGGATCTCTTCGGGTTCTGAAGACTCAGAACGGTCCTCGAAGTCTCTACCTTTCTCTCGGAAATAGCTAATGACTCCATTCTTTTCGTGTCCGCTTTTCAGAGACTCACTCAAATCCATGAGCTTTTCTCTCCTGTCTTCCCATTCATCAGATGCGAGTGAGATATATGATGTCCAAAACGCTGTTGGGATATCGAGGGGATCTGGATCGCTCTTGAAAAATTCTCTGATAGAGTTGTTTTCATCGAGGAAACTGTTCGCCACATTTGCAAATCCTTGAGTCCAGGAGTCAGGCTCAGCATATGCTTTTCCGATCACTCCCTCAAGAATCACGCCACGTGGTGGATTGACTGGCAAATTCTGAATTGCGTCGGCAAGAATAGTAGCCACTTCGGTACCATATGATTTCCCGTAGATTACGTAGTTTTTAAGCCCCTCGTGCTTAATGACTGCCAATATGTCCATGACATGTTGTATTGTATTCAAATTCTCGAGCGGAATGTCTTGATCTGTTCCATAATTGCAATCGACGCCTCTTGGATCAATTTTCAGCAAGTTATAGGATTCGATTGGAAAGATGCTTCTAATCGAACCCCCTCCCGGCCCGCCTGGTATGAAAACTATAGTCGGATTTTCAGCATCCTTGATGTCATGCCCATAGTAGTATTTGAAGGTTTCTGAAAGGTCGCTGAAATGATCAATAGGCATCTCAGCAATCATTTTTAAACTAGCCACAGATTCACACTTCTTTTTAATATTCATCAGATCATCACGATATTCTTCACTGAAATCATTGTTAAGCAAATCACGAACAATTGCATTGTTGACAAACGGGACGCTTGAGCTATCAAGCAACGAGTTATGGCCTCCAGAACAACCCACTAAAATGCCCAAGCTGACGGTGACAACTGCAAGAGGGAGCTGTTTCATTCTCTTGATTCCTTTTCAAAAAAATATTCGACAAAAGCTTCAGTCGTCTTCAATGCAAAATTGACGGCCAACGGCGAGCATGACGTAAAGTGCAGAAATTACTGACAAAATACGAACCGCCGGCTTATTTCTACAGCATCCGGTTAGACAACTGTAAATAATATTGACACTTAGACGAATTGAGTGCTCGAGTTGATCCAAAGTGTGATACGCAACATGAACTAGCTATGTCTGAAAGAAGATACATTATTTAATATTAAAGCCGGCATTTGAAGTGCCATTTTATTCAGTCAAGATTCGGCTGCGACTCAGGGTGACGGTGGATTGGCCATTATGTAAAGCAACCTTTGTGTATTTGAGATCCTTCGCATTCGCTCAGGATGACGGGAACGTGGTGTTAGCCATTCTCAGCTATTCGAGAATTCCTGCGAGATGCTTCACTACGTTCAGCATGACGTCGGTGGCATAAACATCGATACTCTCTAAAATTAAATATTTTGGAATATGACCTGCTATAGGAATCAGCGTTACTTGCGACGTGAGGGTGGGGCGCTTTCTGTCTTGTTTCTTATCTGAGCGCAAAAGATTTTAACTCATAAAAATAGCCATGAATTTTATCTTGTTTGCATATTGGCAAAGTGAATACGCAAAAAATTGAAAAAATTTTG
>JAPLFV010000177.1 GCA_026390495.1 Pseudomonadota bacterium
ATCCTTTCCTTTATTTATGGTCAGTTGGGCTACATGTACCTAGGCTTGTTAGCATGCGGCTCTTTGATCGGACGTTTCGCATCCACTGGGTTGAGACGAAATCTTTCATTGATTGTAAAAATCGTATTAAAATCGGCTGCTCTGAGTGTTTCCATGTATGCAGCGGTTTTATATATTATTTATAGGATTAATGGTTTTGTGATGATCGGCTACACAAAGTATCCAAAATCACCTAATGATCCCATACCAGCGAGAACCTGGTTCGATGATTATGCGTCCTATAACACTGTCGAGTATGTGTTTTTCAATATGCTGCGCATTTCGTGGCGTGGAATAGCCTTCGGATCAATATTAGGTATTGCATGTTTCATCTGTGAAATTTTGGGGATTAAAACGCTGCGCATTGAAGATAAAAGACGATTCTACTTTATAGCTGCAGGTGGCTTTGCAGCTTACTCGGTAGTGTTCTACGGTGGTTGGTATTCCGTCAATTATTTTGGCGAGTTGGGTCGCCAGTTATTGCCTTTAATTGTTATGTCTGTGTTGGCAGCTTTACTGTTAACGTTTGAGGGTTTGGGCTTTGCAAGGCAGTTCTATCTTAATCGGCGCACAGCTGAAGCTGCGCGCTAATGTCGGGCTCAGTTTCTGCTTCTATTTGTATTCTAGTCCTGGAAATTTGATGGTGGCTGCCTCAAAGTCTTTCCAGTCATTCCAGTCGTTTTTATCATGGCTACTGAATGGATCTGGTTCAGCACCAACCTCATCATGCGCGGTAGGAGCCGTTTTGCGGGCATCGTAAGCCGCTTTGGTATTCCATTCGCGCAAAGTAATATTAATTTGAGCAATGACTTCAAAAGCTGAGTCTGTACAAATAAAAGAGTAGTAGGGATTGCCAATATTATCGGTTAATCCAATATTAGCTGAAAATGCCTCGGGCAATGTTCCTCCATGATCCGCTTTATCGTAGAAATTGAGATTCCAAGCTGGAGGGATACCGTGAGAAGCGGTGCTCTCGATATTGTACTCTTTACTCGTACCAACTCCCTGGATGAACTCAAACGTCGCTTGGGGAAATCCACGTAAAGATATTGGCTGAGTTTTTGTGGCAGGTCCACCAAGGCATGCAGCTGCACTTCGATCGACGGTTCTAACCGATGTCGTGCTATAGGCGTTTATATCTTTTAGCCAAGTTCTTGAGGTTTCAAAGTACTTACCTATACAACAAGTAGGCTCATTGCCATTTGTGTAGCATCCAAAATCTGAATCAACGTCACCGTCCGAATCAGAATCGACCCCGGCAATTCCAAATTTATCGATTGAAACATCTATCGTGGTGGTTTGCCATTTCGTTTTGCGATTCACGAAGTAGAATGGATCTGTGACGATGTAAGTGCACAAGGAAGGGGGCGCATGATAATGAAGAGAGAATGATTGTGTAAAGAATGTAGCCTCTTCGCCTTCGACGTAACAATTAATAATTTTTTCCGTTCCGTTGATTCGGCAAGGCTCATCAAAAGTCGTGAGATCTTGGTGCATATTAAGCCGATCTTTTGCTTCGCCTAGCACTTCGACAAAAAATCCAGCCTCCTCTTTAATAATGCTTGGAGGTGGATAATTGTTGGGATTGGGAGCTGGCGTTGGTGTTGCCCCAGGCGTTGGACCCGTCTCTGCGGGAGAGCGATCAGATCCTCCACCTTTTCCGCCAACCGAGCAGGAAACGCACTGTAAAGCGAACGTGATAACGGCGCAAAGAGCAACTTTAGAATACTCACCAATAAATTTGTGAGACATAAGGCCGAACTCCAATAGAATTTTATGTGCTGTACATTCTATTGTTGCTTGAATTACGCGCGGAATCACTCGGCAAAAAATGCATCGGCCGGGTCTGTTTTAGGAGTTAACTCAAAGCTGAGATATTCTGCTCTAAACTTTTCAATTGGTTTTGCATGTTTGCTATCTGCTCTTTGGTTTGAACAATGACGTCTTCCGGTGCCCGATCAACAAAATTGGGATTGCTCATTTTTGTTGTCAGTCCCGACAAAACTTTTGAAACACGGTCCCGCTCATTGGAAAGGCGCTTTTTTTCGGACTCGATATCTATAAGTCCTAAAGCAGGGATATAGGCCTCAAAGCCTTTTCCAATGGCCACCAAAGATTGACCAGGTCTTTGTATATTTGGTCCAGCTTTGACGTCACTCACATTGACCAAACGCTTAATCAAACCTTCAACACTCGATACAATTGATGCAAGGTCTTGATCACAACGCATTTCAATCTTGAGTGAATCTTTTGGGTTAATATTGGCAAGGGCTCGAGCTGACCGAACTTCAACAATGAGCTCCTGAATTCTAGCCCATTGATCTGCTGAAGAGGCAAACCTATGGGGCCCAGTGCCGACTGGGTAGTTTTCCACGACAAGGCTCTTAGCACGAGGCAACTCAGGGTGCTTAGGCATTTTATGCCAGAGTTCCTCAGTCACAAACGGCATCACAGGGCTAAAGAGCTTGAGGATACCGTCAAAAACATAGACCAGTACGCTAATGGTTTGCGCCTTGCGAGTTTCATCGGTGCCGTTTAAAGATTCTTTTGCGCACTCCAGTCCCCAGTCGCAATAAGATCCCCAAACAAAGTGATATATGCGGTTCACGGCTTCATTGACTCGATATTGATCCAATAGGCGATTTGTATCTTCGGATGTTCTTGCGAACTCCTCTAGAAGCCATTGACTCGCTATGTCGATCTTCGAATGGTCTATGGTCTGAATCGTTGCGTTACCAGATGTATATCGAAACAAGAAACGAGCGGCATTCCAAATCTTGTTGACGAACCTAGCACCATGTTCGAAATCTCCGATTTCCATGCGCACCCGACCACCTAAAGGTGACAATGCTATGCCTGTAAACCTGAGTGCATCTGTTCCATGCTTTGCAATAACATCGAGTGGATCAATTCCGTTGCCAAGAGTCTTAGAGAATTTCTTTCCTTGTTTGTCGCAAATGGTGGCAGCAATGTAAACGTCCTTAAAGGGTACTTTGCCTTGAGTATAAAGGCCAACCATGACCATTCGTGCTACCCATAGAAATAAAATTTCATTGGCGGTCACAAGTGTGTTGGTCGGATAGAAATAATCGAGTTCCTTTGATTTTTCTGGCCATCCAAATGGCGAGATTGGCCAAAGCCAGCTAGAGAACCAAGTGTCAAGTACGTCCTCATCTTGCTTCAAATCTTTCGACTGACATTTGCTGCATGACGTCGGATCATCCATTCCAGTGTTGACTGTTTGACAAGACTGACAGTACCAAATAGGAATGCGGTGACCCCACCATATTTGCCGGCTGATACACCAATCTTGAATGTTCTCAAGCCAGTGCAAATATGTTTTCTTCCAAAGTGACGGATGAAATTGTAAATCTCCATTGTTTGCGGCTTCAATTGCTGGTTTAGCTAGGGCTTTCATATTTACAAACCACTGCAAACTTAGTCTTGGCTCTATGATGGCTTTACTGCGATCTGAATGGGGTACTGCATTTCGATGTGTTTCGTCTTTTATGAATAGACCTAGCTCCTTCATGCCTTTGACGATTTCTTTGCGCGCGACAAATCGATCAAGTCCTTTGAATCTGGCTGGAACGTTATCTGCCATGGTAGCGTCTTCGTTCATAACATTGATCATGGGCAACTTGTGGCGTTTTCCCATTTCAAAGTCGTTGACGTCGTGGGCAGGAGTGATTTTAACGCAGCCAGTTCCGAAGTCCGCAGCAACGTATTCATCTGCAATGATGGGAATGAGTCTATCGGTAAACGGAAGCTTCACATGCTTGCCAACTAAATGTTTGTATCGATCGTCGGTAGGATTAACAGCAACGGCTGTATCTCCCAACATGGTTTCAGGTCTGGTTGTCGCAATGCCGATAAACTCTCCAGGCAGTTCCTGAATTGGATAGTTGAAATGCCATAGAGTTGCATTCATCTCGACGGATTCGATCTCGTCATCGGAGATGGCGGTTCTCAAAATTGGATCCCAGTTAACGAGCCTTTCTCCACGATAAATCATGCCGTCTTTATATAGTTTTACAAATATCGCGCGGACCGCCTTAGAGAGGTGAGGATCCATGGTATAGGCCTCTTTGCTCCAGTCGCAGGAAAAGCCGAGGCTTCGAAACTGATCTGTGATCATTCCACCGTATTTGTCTTTCCATGCCTCCAACCTTTTGAGCATTTCGGTGCGGCCAATTTGGTGGCGCGTTTTGCCTTCGTCCTTTTCAATTTGCTTTTCAAGCATCATTTGAGTGGCAATACCCGCATGATCAGTACCCGGAAGCCAAAGGGCATTGTAGCCGCGCATTCGCTTCCAGCGCACAAGAATATCTTGTAGTGCATAGGTTGTGCCGTGACCCATATGTAGTTGAGATGTAACATTTGGCGGAGGCATCAAAATTGTATAAGGAATTTTTTTGGAATCAACAGGTGCTTCAAAGAATTTGCCATCAATCCAAAACTTGTACCATTTTGTTTCGAATTCTTTGGGATCATAGGTTTGGGAAAGTTCTGGTTCACTCATAACAAAGCCCCCTGTTTCAGTAAGGGGGCTAGTGTAGCATGGAGATGTGAAGATTTTAACTGAAAGTACGTTTCATATTAGTGGGCGTTATTGGAGTTGCTTGCCGCCGTTTTCTTTTGAGTCGACAGGAGAATTTCGCGGGCAATTTCCTCTTTTTTACAAGCTTTGCCTTCGCAACCGTAAATTTTTTGAATCCGTTGAACGTCACCAACCGATAGTGCTCTAGTGGTTAATCCAGCGCCGATATACAAGCTTGGATTCATAATGGAGCTCGAGTCGATTTTCGCATCAACGTGGGCCAGTCCGAGTAGGTGGCCCAGTTCGTGTAAAGCAAGGCTTTGCATATCCACAATTTCTCGATCATCTTTTGGAGTCATAGATGCTGCGTCGGCAATATAGTAATTTTCCGAGTTATAGTGGATATCTGCTCCAGAAATTTGCTGATAGGAGTCAGTATTCTGCCAAATTGTTGTGGCAAGGACCTGCGTCTTTTTACCAGTTTTTTTCCAGTTATTGTTGTCGTAGTGACCGTTAAGACCGTCTTCCAATGAGCTAAAGAGATCTGGAAAGGAATCACCTGTTTTGCTGTCGATCGATTTGAATTCAAATAATTTTTTGCCAACCGCAGTTTCCCAAGTTGCCATGGCATCTTTTAACGCCTGTAGCTGAACTTTTGAAAAATTCTTTTCAACATTATAGACCACAGGCAAAGAAACCCACCCGCTTGGGGCGTGAAGTCCAAATTCAGGGCTGTTTGGATCTTTGGAATTGGCTTCGCCAACTTCATTGTTTTCTTGCCGACTATGATCGCCTTCAAGACTTGCTTGATACATTTGCGAACCACAGGAAATAAAATTGACGAATGCTGCGCTAACAGCGACTCCCAATAGACCATAACGAATGACAAGACTCATGGAGACTTCCCCCTTTGCTATAAACTCCTTCGGAAAAGAATTCATTGAGCTTGAGGAGATCCTTAAAATATCTATAAAAACCAATAATTATAGATATTTACGACTTGCCAACAATAGCCTTTATTCGCCTGACCCCGCGGCTAGAGGCTTCTTCCTTCTGTATCTTGAAACTAATCAATTCACTGGTGTTTCTGACATGTGGTCCGCCGCAAACCTCTTTGCTGAAGTCACCCATAAAGTAAACGTTGATACGAGCACCGTACTTGTCTTCAAACAAGCCGATCGCGCCGCGTGCTTTAGCATCATCTAAGGTCATATCTTCAAGCTTTATGTCTAAATTGCGCTTGATTTGCTCATTGACGAGATCTTCTACTTGCTTAATTTGTTCTGCAGTCATCTTATCTGGATGTGAAAAATCAAAGCGAAGTCTCTCTGGTGTAATGTTAGATCCCTTTTGTTCTACATGCGGGCCTAATATGCGGCGCAAGGCTTCATGCAATAAATGTGTTGCGGTATGAAGTTTTGTACTTTCTTCAGATGTGTCGGCTAGACCGCCTTTGAATAGCTTCTCGCCAGCCGTGCGGCTTTTGTTTTGATGCTCCTCAAAGGCCACGTCAAAGGCAGCTTTATCTACTGTCAGACCCCGTTCTGCAGCAATCTCTTCAGTGACTTCTAGAGGAAAGCCGTAAGTTTCAAACATAAAGAACGCTAATTTGCCGTCAATAACCTTTGTGGATGAGTCGAATTTTGCCAGTTCTTTTTCAAGATGCTTAAGCCCTTGACCAAGAGCTTTCGAAAATTTTTCCTCTTCATCGCGAATGATGCCGATTATTTTATTTCGGCCTTGAGTGACTTCGGAATAGTGACCTTGATAGACTTGGTTAAAACGATCGACCAAGTGATCTATGTAATGTGGCTCTAGACCGCCTTGATTGGCCAATCTAAATGCGCGGCGCAATATGCGGCGGATAATGTAACCAGAACCAACATTCGAAGGGCTCGCGCCATCGCCGATGGCAAACATAGCTGCCATAACGTGGTCTGCAATGATTCGTTTATCTTTAGTGCTGAGTTTAGGGCCGACTTCATTCAAGTACGACATTGCGGGACCGTAGATATCAGATTCGTAAACGCTTTTTGAGCCGCTGAGAATAGAACAAACTCGCAATAGACCCATTCCAAAGTCGACATTTGGTTTTGGCAATTTAACAAAACCACCGTCTTTCTTCTTTTCGAATTCCATAAATACGTTGTTGCAGATTTCGACATATCGGCCACAGCTGCATGCAGGAGAACAATCCGGATTTTTAAGTGTGCAGTGATCTCTTGTAATAAAAAAAGTTTCAGAATCAGGACCGCATGGACCAGCTCCGCCAACCGGGCCCCAAAAATTATCTTTACGACCCAATTTGAAAATACGTTCTTTTGGGATACCTAGTTTGAGCCAAGCATTGTAACTGGTCTCGTCAAAAGGAATATCACCCTCGCCTTCAAAAACGGTACAAGCAAGTTGTTCAGGTTTAAATGGCAAAACTTTTGTGAGGAATTCATGGGTCCAAGTGATGGCTTCAGTTTTAAAGTAGTCTCCTAGACTCCAATTGCCAAGCATTTCAAAGAACGTGCAATGCCAGTCGTCACCGACTTCATCGATATCACCGGTACGAATACATTTTTGTGAGTTAACCAAGCGTTTTCCCGCAGGGTGCGGAGAGCCCATCAGATAGGGAACAAGAGGATGCATGCCTGCAGTCGTAAATAGAACAGTGGGATCATTCTCGGGAATAAGAGGTGCGCTGGCGATGATGGCGTGATTTTTCGTTTTGTAAAATTCACAGTATTTTGTTCGAAGTTCTTTAGAATTCATGGAGGTTATCTTTCCTATTAAAAAAAATTATCTTAGGAGGCATCAAAAATGTAATGCCAACATCAGGAGTATTCAATCAACAGCAATCAATTCAATTTCAAAAATTAACACTGCATTGGGAGGAATAATCGTCCCAACACCTTTTTCTCCATAAGCCATGCTTGGGGGTATCGTCAATTCTCGTCTCTCCCCAACCTTCATTCCCTCAACACCTTTTTCCCAGCCCTGTACCACTTGACCTGAACCTAAAGTAAACGGAAAAGGGACTTTTCGCTGCTCACTGGAGTCAAATACTTTGCCATCGCGCAATTTACCAGTGTAATGAACAGTTACTTTCTTGCCCGACACGGCCTCAGGCCCTTGGCCTTCTTTTAAAACTTTGATTTTAAGGTCTTTCACTTGAGACAAGTCTTCATTTGCAGCAGAGCTAATAGCAGGTGAAGAGGTTGTTGCAACCTGCGAATCAGTTGAATCCGCACATTTGGTGCAAGACGTGGAGAATATTGCCATGGTTAGACACTGTGCAGAGAAAAATAAGCGCGAGATTTTAAATGACATAATTTTCCTTCAAACGAGGTGCACAAAGGTATAGTTAGCCTCATAATATCGCAAACTTAATAGGCACTTGCAAGCGCATTAAATTGGTGCCGTACGACTGGCACCGACCTGGAATCGAATTGATCGAATTGTGCCGTACGACTGGTACCGACTTGGAATCGAATTGTGCCGTACGACTGGTACCGACTTTGTTTTGGTCGGTGTCAGTCGTACGGCACCAATTTCAAATTTCCCAATTTACAGTGTCAGTCGTACGGCACCAATTTTTTTTCAATTTTTACGGTATCAATTTCCGGAGTAACAATTGATGTACTCTTTCAAAACCATCTAGGCTCTCGCGTTCAGGTCGAAGCAATGCAGGACAGGTGATATTTATTTCCGACAAAAATCCATTGATAAGATCAAATCCGGCCACGTAAACCCCTTTGTTCACAAGGGATTTTGCGACTGTCTCAATCATCTTTAGCTCTTGCATAGTTGGCTGATATTCCTCCAGTTTAGATCCTGCACGGGTGTTTGCCAAAAAATCCCCCTTAGCGGGCACTTTTAGGCACCATGAAATGGCCTCTCCTCCAACTGAAAATACGCGCACTTCGCCTTCGGATATTTTTGGCTCAAATTTTTGTACAAGCCTTGTTGCATTATTTTGGTTGGTTTCTCGAATGAGATCGTCGTGCAAAGACTCTTTGCTGCTTAAGTGGACAATCCCACGGCCCCCATAAAGATTGAGAGGCTTAACCACAATGTCACTGTCGCAATGCTTCTGGGCAAATTGAAACAATTCATCTGCGTTGCTTGAGACCATCATTGGCTTTGCGAATTCTGAGAAATCAGAAATCATAAGCTTCTCATTCAACTGCTGTAGCGCTAAGGGATCATTTAAAATTTTTGTTTGATGACGCCCCATGCTTAGAATCCAAAGAGCTTCAATATATTGGAGGTCATATGGAGGTTCTTTCCGCATTTGTACAATTGAGAAATCTGAAAATGATATTCGTCGGGTAAATTTTGAATCCGTCACCACAGATTGAGGGCTGCCGGCAAAATTCATGGGAGTCGCAAGGGCAGAAACACTTTTAAGGGAACTATCCCAGATGAGCCCTGAGAGTTCTGTGCAAAAAACTTCATCACCATGCGAGTGCGCGACGAACGCCAATTTTATTGTCGTATCCCAGGCCGGATTGAGCTTTTCAATTGGGTCAATAACGAACAGGTGACGAGATTTGGCGCTCATGATATCCCCTAGTTAGCAGTATTTTTGTGAGCAAACGGCTCGGTGAGTCTTGAAATAGCAGACTTAACTGGCAATGTTGCGAATGTCGCAAACATGCGAGTTGCTGCATAGTACATATGATTTCATTCATGGGAGAGTTTTACATGGAACTTCGGAAACTGGAAGACCTTGAACTTAATGGCAAGAAAGTATTTTTGCGATTGGACCTCAATGTGCCTATTAAAAAAGGTGTCATTCAAGACGATACACGCATTAAAGAAGCATTGCCGACCATTAAATATATTTTGGAACGAACCAATCGCCTGACAATGGCGAGCCATTTGGGGCGCCCCAAAAATGGCGGTTCACCTGAAGATAGTCTTGAGCCTGTAGGGCTTAGATTGTCTGAGCTCCTTGGGCGTGATGTTGTGCTTTATGGTGATTACACCACTGACAGCGCAAGTAACCTTCTTCAGACCTTAGGTAGGAATCAAGTCATGCTGCTTGAAAATCTTCGATTTCACGAAGGAGAAGAAGCCAATGACATTGATTTTGCACATTCACTGGTTGATGGGTACGATTTTTACGTGAACGATGCCTTTGGGACTTGTCACAGGGCGCATGCATCAGTGAGTCGTGCGGCAGAACTGCTTCCTGAACAAAAGCGCGCGGCCGGATTTTTGATTCAAAAGGAAATTGCGGCTCTAGGGTCCATCATCACGAAGCCAGAAGCGCCTTTTACCGTCATCATGGGGGGAAGTAAGGTTTCCGACAAGATTTCCGTCATTTTGAATTTGTTGAACTCTTGCAATCACATGTTGATTGGTGGTGCTATGGCATACACGTTCTTAAAATATAAAGGCGTCGATGTTGGTTCGTCTCGAATTGAGGCCGACAAAATGGATTTGGTAGCAACGATTATGAAAAACGCAGAGGCGCGCCGTGTGCAGATTCATTTGCCTGTTGATCACGTCTGTGCAAAAGAGTTTGCAGAAACTTCAACACCTGAAAACATTGCGAATCAAGCCATTCCTGCAGGGTATATGGGCCTAGATATTGGCCCTAAGACGATTGCAGAATTTAGTCGCGTGATTCGTGATTCTAGAACTGTTTTGTGGAACGGTCCTATGGGAGTCTTTGAATGGGCCAATTTTGCAAAAGGTACGATGGCTATTGCAGCTGCTATGGCTGATGTTCGCGGAAAAACTGTTGTAGGTGGTGGTGATTCTGTTTCTGCCGCTCACAAGTCTGGGTTTGCAGATAAAATGACGCACATTTCAACCGGAGGCGGAGCGAGTCTTGAGTTGCTTGAAGGCAAAGTATTGCCCGGCTTAAAAGTCTTGATGAAGTAGAGTTGTTTCTTTCCCAATGGAGGGCTGAATTCTTATGGGCTCACGCAAAAAATTGTTACTAGGCAACTGGAAGATGCACAAGCTTCGCAAAGATGTTCCTGCATTCATGGAATCGCTGCTGGCGAATATTGGCGATAAAAATTCTTGGTCGCAAAAATTAAATTTTGGTTTTGGTGTACCCGCAACATTGTTCGATGTGGCCTTGTCCACAACGAAAAACACTGGTGTCAAAATTTTGGCGCAAAATTGTCACTTTGAAGAACAGGGAGCATTCACCGGTGAGCTTTCATGCGCCATGTTACAAGAATGTGGCCTACATGGATCAATTATCGGACATAGTGAACGACGCCAGTATTATGCCGAAACAAACACATATGTTGGAAAAAAGTGGAATTCCTTGGCGCTTAAAGGCCTTTTGCCTGTGATTTGTGTTGGCGAAAGTAAAATTGAACGTGAGCAAAACAAGACCTTTGACGTGGTGCGTCAACAAATTGACGATGCCTTGTTACAAGTGTCAGAAGACGCCCGCAAATGTGAATTTGTCATTGCTTACGAACCTGTATGGGCAATTGGAACTGGTCTAACTGCAACTCCCGAAATGGCGCAGGACGTTCATAAATTTATTCGCAACGAACTTTCAAAACATTTCGGAGCAACACGATCTGGAACCATTTCAATTCTGTATGGTGGAAGTATGAATGCTGCCAATGCAAAGGAGCTACTGGCAATGCCTGATATCGACGGCGGATTGATTGGTGGCGCATCGCTAAAGCCAGATGAGTTTGCGAAGATTATAAAGGCCGCACTTTAAATTGCAAGGTAGAGGTTTAAGCTTTTGGTTTTAAAATTTTGGAATTACAAAATTTTCTTTTTGCTCATCGTGTGCTTTTCTTCGATTGCAGATTATGTAACTGCAATGCCCACATATTTTAATTCTCCAGTTTGTGGAAACCGCGTCACTTCAATGGGTGGAGCTTACACGGCAGTCTCCGACGATGCGGCAGGGTTATGCTACAATCCAGCAGGTCTTGCCTATGCCTTGACAACCAAAGGAACCGACAGTTCAACATCATACGTTCAAGCTTCTAAGCGCATTTATGGAGTTGCAAGTGACGGAAGTGCCTATACCTTTAGAGCATCTGGAGTCAGCGGTTACATAGGGTCGTATACGCTCGATCCTATCCTGATTGGACAAATCCCAGTCGCGATCGTTTTAGATGTGCCCCAGATTGCAGATCGTCACCAATCTATCGAATTTGGTGCGTTGTCTACCGGTGTTGAATCTGGAAACCAGCATCTAACGTCAAATGAGCAAACTAAAAACTTGTACTTTGGAAGCGCCCATAAGTTTACCTGGGGATCTGCCGGTGTTTCGTTTCAAATGCGGGATTATATATTGAAAACAACACAAGGCGTTTCTGCAATATTGAAAGATAAAACCGGATCCTTGCAGATGATGCAAGTTTCACAGCATCGACGATCAGAAGTTATTGAAGCTTTGCTTAATTTTGGCGCAATGTTGCCTTTGGAATCATTAAACACAAAAATTGGTTTAGCTGTAACACTCGGAAAACCAGTGAAGCAATTTTTGTCCGGAGAGCATAACATTGTTTCTGCAAAAATCTCTCCCACTTCAACTGGCGAGCCTGATACCTACAAATCAGATGCTTTGACCAGAAGCAAAATTAATGTGGAATCTAGTGGCATTAGAAAATCCCAAATGAAGGCTCGATTCGGAATCGCAACAAATTTTGACAAAAAGTTGTTGGTTTCTTCAGATTTGTCGAGAGTCGTTCCTGAGGAATACATCGGAAGTATTTCTCATGAAGGTGCGCAACCTGTTAATAATGGATCTTTGGGCCTAGAATGGTCTGCGCGTCAAAATACAATCTTAAGTTTAGGTCTTTACACAAATTTGGACACACAACGCCCTCTCCAAATAAATGATGTCACTCCAGAGTCGGGCGAACATTTAGATTTTTACGGAGTTGCTGCAGGTATCAATGTTGAAGACGGTACGTCTATCTACGGAGCAAGCGTCAATTGGCAACATGGCCAAGGAAATGTAATGGGTTCCTCCGTTGAGGATCGAGTGCAGTATTCTAAGCAGATTGCGACTGAAATTCAGTTTAGTATCAACCTCTCAGCGAGAATTCCTTAATCACTTTGTGCTTAGTCATCAAATTTTGGTGTCAATTTTCAAAGGATCGATTGTTAAGAACCCAAGGGTGAAGTGATATGAGTAAAAATTTGACCAGCGTTGACCAAGAACTCTTTAAGCGGGTAGACGAAGTCCTACACTACTTTTGGGATCCGATCGACGTTAAGAAGGTACCGCAGGCTAGAGATGAATATGTGGGATATGTTCCGCAAATTTTTGGCTTGGTTCGTGGCGGGGCCACGGTAGATGAAATTGTAAAACACTTGTCAGAGATAGAAGGCGAAACTATGGGTTTATCAGTTTCAGAAACCTCGATGGAGCATGATAAAGACGTCGCTTTGCTTCTTTTGGAATATAGGGCATGGCTCTATAGATAATCTAAGAAATTATCTTAGTGCATCGTAAAGAGCAAATGGTGGAATGATATAGGCCTTAAGTACATTGCCAAAACTCCACTTAAAGTATGGGGTTTTGGCTATTTCGGCGATATTGAGGATGGAACCATAATATTTATTGATAACAAGACGGCTGTACTTAAAACCAGTGCTTTTGCCCAAAGGTAAAAATACGTCTTCTAGTTTGGTTTGACCGTAATCATGTCCATCACACACATAGATATTGAACCGAAGATAGTATACGGAGGTTTCGCCTATGGACCCAATGCGGAAGGGGCAAAAATAGATTGAATAAGCTAGAAATATTAAACTCAGTTTAAATGCATTTCGAGAGTTAAATGAAGCCACTAAACGTTCTTTAAGATTTTGAATTTTTTGAGAGCGCTCCTCAGCGCCATCTCGGTCGTAAATATCAAATTTAAAGTTACCCTGTAGTAATCCCGTAGATTCAAGGTCCTTTGACAGCCAAAGAGCTTGAATCGCGGTGGCAATACTTTTCGATTGAAAATCATACAGGGTCATATAGATAAACTTTTGATCTTGGGAATCGAGGCCAATGGCCAAGGAGCCAGAGAGATCTCGGTTTTTAAGATCTTTGGCTTCTTCTAGGTCTGACTCTAGTAGGCCAACAATTCGGGATTTCAAGGCAGGGTACGTGACAAAGGTGGGTAGAGTAGTCTTGTCATTTGGGTTTATGGAGACCAAATATCCAGACTTTTCAAATTTAACTGTAACTCCAGTTGTATGTAGTCCTGAAACCCCCGACCAGGGGTTGTAAATTGGTTTTGGATCAGCGAGTGAAAACGTTCCCCAGTAGTACTTTGAAAAGCATAGAGTCGAAACAATGCAGATCAGACACCAAGCTAAATAAATTTTTGATTTTTGCATTGCAAGATCCGCGATCGCATCCAATTTGAAACGGAGAATTGGTACCAGTTGTCTGACCCTAGCCCTTTTTGGCAATTATTTCCATAATGGTTGGCGTCATCATGATGAAGTTGCCAGAGTTTTCGGCCTTGGAAATCAGATTTATAAAATCGGAGGCCTCTTCGTTGGATATGACCCCCTGTTTGACGATGCGCGATGTGTTGACTTTCATGTAGTCGGTCAACCACTGAAATTTGGGGGCGCCTGGATGACACGAATGAAAGTGAGGTTGTGCGGTCTCAACATGAAAGCCATGTTCGAGAAGCCCTTCGAGCAGAATCGGGGCTACGTTTGAATTGCTCCCTGTTTCTTTCCATGATTTGATCACTCTTTGTACGAATCGATCGACTAAAGGTGAGTGAGGATACATCGTCCAGGTTGCGTAGTCGTAGTACTCAAAGAAGATGATTCGTCCACCCGGCTTCAAAATACCTTTGAGTTTTGCAATAAGTGCCATTGGGTCCTTAAGAAATATGCAAACCCATCTGCACCAAACAACGTCGATGTCTTTTAAAGGCAGCGAGTCCTGTTCCAAGTCGCAATTTATCACCTCAACTTGCGCCAGTTTTTGATCTTTGATTTGTTTTGATAGGTGCGAGGAAAAATTCAAGGAACGTTCAAGCGCATAAACTTTTCCGCTTGGTCCTACCAGGTGCGCCAGGTCTAGACTTGCAAATCCAGGTCCAGCTCCTAGGTCGACCACGCGAGATCCTGCAGTCACTCCTGCTTTCTTCCAAATATTAAGGGTTAGTTCGCGCCAAACAATGTGCTGGCGATGAAGTCGATCCAATTCATCTTGGTCTGTTCCCAAAACATAGGTTGTTGATTCGGTTTCCTTCAGTGTCATTTTATCTCGCCTGATACACTAAGTTTGCATTTACATTTGTTTCTTTATTTCTTCACTTGATTTCTAACTCCAAGTCGGTCACTCGCACCAATGCACACTCTATTGACACGTATCTTTCTGATTGCTTGAACCGTCACAAATCTGAAATGCCCCGATGGGTTTTCGACCTGGAAGTGTCAAAACTGCAAGCCGTACATCAAACTTGTTTGCCTTTGCCCTATTGAGTGCCTTCTCAAGCTCAACAGAAGACTTATTTGCAAGTGTGATGGTGTCCTGCCCTTCTATCAAAACCTGAACCTGATCTTTCGCGCCGAACAATCCAGCGCTATTGATTTTTGAGATTTTGACTGAGCTTGGATTTGTTCGCTTCAAGACTTTCCACTGGCCGGAGGTCAAATCATCGAGCTTTAGAGTTGAACAATAACCTAGAACCTCAAAAAATCGCTCAATTGCGTCTGGTTCCTTATAGATATTCTTTGGCTCAGGTTCAAAATGAAAATCGGTTGAAGCAGTATGGTAAACCGCAAAAAATCGCGATTTTTCTCCATCTAATCGAAAATATCCTCCTCCAGTTTCAAGTCGTAGAAAGAACAATGATTTTGGATTCATAGAAAAGCACTTACTGTAGCGAGACTGGAGCGCTGTCAGAGCCCCCTTCAATTCGTTGATGATGATTGTATGACGTCTCTCATCGGCCCCATTCAATGCATTCTCATGATCAGAGTCCATTTCAATCTCGACACCCCGCATTAATGGCTCGCCAAGCAATTGTTTAAAATTGTGAGATTGCCGGCTAGATGCAAGATCAGATGTTCCAGTATCGGAACTCATCCTTGTTTTGCAGGAGATCAAGCTAAATAAAATTCCAAGGCCAAGTGCTTTCTTAGATAACATGACTCTAAGTCCTTTCAATCAACGGTTCAACTGGTCGCAAAACGCGTTGCAGTAAATATCTTGTTCCATATGATATCAGTGTCTGATGTTTTCGGGAAATCTGCGATTATCACATCTTAAATATGCGTGAATGCTAGGCGGTCCAAAGCTTGGACCACTTTGGTCCAAAATCAATTGACAAGAATTTTGCTTAAAGCCTACTATCATGGAAACAAAATGGAACATGAGAAACGATGCAAACTGAATTTGCTAAAATATTAGCGACTCGATTATTGCAATCCAAAGGAAGGAATCCTAGCTATTCCTTACGTTCATTTGCGAAACAAATCGGAATGAGCCATTCTGCGGTTTCAGAAATCTTAAGCGGTAAGCGGCGTTTGTCATATAAAAAAATGATTCAGATAGCACTTCGGCTCGGCTTGTCTGAAAGTCAGATAAAGGATTTTGAGCAAAAGTCTCCAATTGAGATGAGGAGAAATACCACTCAGATTGATCTTGATCAGTTTGCGATGATCTCTGGATCAATTCCGTTTGCCCTTTTATCGTTGATGGAAACAGAAACATTTTGCAGTGATATATCCTGGATGGCAAAACGTTTAGGTGTGTCTAAAAGAGTTATAGTTGATTCACTCAAAAGACTTGAAAGGCTTGAGATGGTTGGTCGTGATGCCGACGGCCAATACGCCTGTACCCAAAGAGGCACTGAATCATCGAGATATTGAAGAACGCTATTTTTCTTCCATGACGATGACAATTGATCCCAGAAAATTGCAAGAAGCCAAAGAAATGTTGAAAAATTTTCGAGATCAATTCTGTATCACCATGGAAGATCAACCTAAAAAAGAAGTATATCGATTGGTGTTGCAATTTTTCCCTTTAACACATCCTGATAGCGAGGATTCCCAATGCACTCATTAGTAAAATTTATTGTCCGGGCAAGCTGGTGTGTTTCAGTTCTGGCCTTTTTGATTACTTCAAATAGTCTCATGGCGGGACATTCAGTCGGTGGAGGCGGTACAGGTGTAGCCTGTTTCGACACGAATGGACGCGTTGCTTCAATAGAAACCTATGATTTCTTCTTTGGTCGAAAACTGGGTCGCATGATTTCGTTAGAGTCGACTTCTCAAGATTACCGCGATATTGCAAAGGTATCTTTAGATCGCCTTGCGGTTTTGTCTCCTAAGCGTGCAAAGACCTATCAGGATCAAATCGCGATGTTTGAGAATCCATCCGAATCGTCTTTTTTAAGCGACTCTTCAATCTTTCACGTGCCTGACCTTGGTCAGCCTGCTCTTGAGCCAGGGGATGGTTGTAAGTATGTGCAAATCGTCTATCAACAAGAGCCGCGGTTCCCAAAAGACAAGCGCTACCTTGTCAATAAATACTACTGAGATCTTTTGCCCCCGCTTCAGAAAGCAGGACTTGTGCTACATGAAGTCATTTACCGGGAAGCAATGTCATATGGACACACGGATTCGAGCGGAGCAAGAGAGTTTAATTTGACGTTTGCTGATCCAGATGCGGCAACGATGACTTATTGAGATTTTATAGATTTGCTAAAAAGTATTCCTTTTATAAAGACAGATTATTTTGGCCTTTCGGTTGAACTTGGACGATGTTTTAAATCTCCAGTAACTGGGCGACCAACCTGTCAAAGTCCCATGGACCTAGATTTTTGGGATCCAAACTTACTGTTTTATCCATCAGGAAATTTACAACGAATTTCTGGTCAGTTAAGTGTTGGGACAAAAATTCAGTTGAAATACCATACAATTGGAGAGAACGAGTCTGGGCGTTTAACTTTGACATTCCGTGATTCCAAGAATTCGATCATCCATAATATCTATTCTAGCGACGGTT
>JAPLFV010000016.1 GCA_026390495.1 Pseudomonadota bacterium
TTCATTTAACACCTTGGCTTTGACATCAGACGGGCTTTTGCCAAGGTACCGATTGTCTGTGCTTACTTTGTTGGGGTATGGAGACTGAATAGATATAATTTGTCTTGGCTTGTCCTTGTCAACCAAGAAGACTGAGGCAGCGAGAATTTCTGGGTCATTTCTTAAAAGATTTCTAAATTCGCTGCTGCTGTTGCCCTTTCCTTCACTTAAGGTACTAATTTTTGGCAAAGTTACTGATACTTTTGCAATAGTACCATCGATTTGAGTTGATATATCAGTGGCAGCGCGCTCTGCTTGAGATAGGGCACCATCTTGTATGGCTTGAGTTAAACTCACTTTATACTTGTTTGTGCTCTGAATGGTCATGCCAACAACTATTAAGACCACTAAGCTAGTAATCAGATAGAATAGTTTTGCTGTAATGGTGCTAGTCATTCGCCGCGCCATAAATTTCCTCCAGATTTACTCCTCTATCGGTCGTTCGACTACAAACTTTAGTGGCAGGTGTTCGCCACTAAAGATATTTGGAAGAATTCCGAAGATCACATATCCGCTTGAGCTTTAAACCTAAGGTATGACTGACATGAATGAATATGACAGTACAATAGCTACATCAAAAAGAACCAAAGTTTCACTTTCTGTGGTTTGGTTGGCGTTGGCCACATTTGTAATTTATGGGCTAATGAATGAAGACATATATTTTGCAAGTTTGGGCGAATCTATTGCTTCAGTTAAGAATTCTAGTCAGGATGTACTTATTCGGAGTGAAGACGACATAAGATGGAAGTCCGCTGTTTCCATGCAACAAATCTATGATGGCGACCGAATTTCAACTAGTCTTGATGGATCAGCTACAATTGACTTCGGCGATGGAAAGAAAGGTTTGCTTGGACCTGACACTATAGTTTCGGTAAATAGTATCAAACAGAAGAACGGCAAGAGCTTCATCATTAATTTATTTAAGGGAGGAATCAAACCTGTTGTCCCTGCAGGTTCGATGAGTCAATTGATCGTGACCAGTGGAATAAATACATTTTACGTGGAAGCGGGCGAGACCAAAGCATTTACAAAGCCGGTCAGTGGGCAAATTCAGGAATTTAAATCGAAGGAAAAATTTCCATCTCACTCTGTAAAATCAAATACCCAGCAAAGCAAATATATCCTTCCTGTATCGTTGGTAAAGACATTAGAGAAACTCCCAACGGTAGCCGTTGAAAAGATTCCCGTTCTTGATGAACCACAAGCTCATCCAGCTGAAGTAGTGTTGTTAGATGAAGTCCCATCGCCACTTCCTTCGCCAACTCCTGAACCCACTCAGACTCCCAAAGCAAAATCTAAATTAGTTCAAACTCCAGTGCCTACCCCAATTGTATTTGTTACGCCTTCCATTAATGTTGATGAATTTATGCCATTGATTGAACGAGAAAGCATTCCGGCTGAGTTAAATACAATTTCACCTTTATCAACTCTAAATAAAATCACATTTTATCCAAAATTATTGAAAAAGAACGCCAATGAGACCATCAAAGAAATTGGAATCAATGTTCAATTGGGCAATCAGACAAAGAATTTTGTTGCGAATGGTGAAAAACCAGTGGAAGTTTTATTGAATCCGTCTGAGGTGGTTAGTCAATTTAATTTTGATTCTAGCCTAAGGAAATGTATAGGTATTGAGTTCCGAGCGTATATTAAAACGGCTATTCTAGGAAAAGAGGAGCAAAAGATTGGCACTCAAATGTTGAAGTCCGTTTTCTGTGGACTAAGTGAAGCTAAAGGCCAACTGCCTTTAGTAGTCGGCGTATCAAACCTGGTGTTAAGCACCAAGGAAGGCGTGACGTTTCAGCAGAAATCAAGTGGTTCAAAATATCCATTTCAGATTCTCGTTACGAGAGAGGCAGATTTTCTTAAATTGCTACCATATGTTCGTGGAGCAAATTCATTTAAATTTATTAAAATCGCGGGTTTGACTGCAAATGGGGTTTTTGGGGCGTCAAATGGTTTATCAGTAGTACAGTTTGTGGGGAATTCATTTAGCCCGAAGCAATTGGATGTGTTTCTCAAACTTTTTGGGTTGTCTTTTGTTTATCGTGGCGCGAAGTCGGCCATTTATGATGCGAGTGCAATGGATATCGATCAATTTCAAAACTGGATTGAGAATTCAAGCGGAAGCGGAGTCTATCTCCCGGTCAATGGTAGCCTAATATTAGTCAGTCCGGGCTTTGTAAAGGAAAGACCAGAAGTCGCATCTTTCGTCAAAAAATCTTCGAAGACAATATTCACATCTAAGGTAGAAATTATTGCTTTTGGAGAAAAATGACATTGCTTTTCTTTGGAAACTTAGAAATCGTATATGCAGAAACTGAAATTGCGCCAGAGAGCGAAACGGAAACTTTTGCGAGCAGATACTCTGATCTGCCTGGGCATTTGAATATAGATATTATTGTGGCTGACTTTCAGAATGACTATTCCTCTACAACAAAATTAAAAAAGGACTACATTTTTGGCTGTAAGCGGCTGTCAAACGCATTGGCAGTGGGACGCGGTCCATGGGGGTTTGGTGTTTTTAGTACGATATCTTGCAGGATCGATTTCGACCCAAACAAGGCGTCTAAAGATCAGCTTGGATGGCTGCTACGAGTGAGTCGGAAAGATAATATAGTACAGGTTTCTCTCATGGATGCCCAAAACAAAGTGGTTAAAATTCTGTCTGTAGAAAATAGGCGAGGGTTTCTAAAGTTCTTATTGGACCGTGAGTACACTGATTTGATCGGCTTATACTTCCTTGATAGCCTTCCCTTCGCGGGTATTCTTGACACGGAGAAATTAGATCTTCACGATGGCTTTCAAAACCGCGGTATGGCACTGAGCCCTAAAGGACTCAGTAAATTTGGAAAGATTTCGCCCCCCGATTTTTTGAATGTTTATAGTGTCAAGTTTGACAGCGATATAGCTAAACCGCGTTTGCGTGCAAAATTGAAGTTTGATGCTGAAGATTTGCCAAAGGTTCCGAAGCGCAGCAAGAAAAAGACGGAGCTTAGTAGAAACTTGTTTTCAAAGATAAAATGGAAAATGATGAAAGAGATGCTCGCCGATTCATCTCAAGAAACCACATGGATTCATAATGCTGAAGGAAGCGGATTTTTTTCCGCCCAGACGGTTAGATTGATTGAGGAAGCTACATCTTCATTGAATGAAGCCGAAGAAAATAATTATCTTTCAGATTATATTGCTGGGGACACGATTGAAAGTATTTTGGGTCGATACCAAGGGGGCTACATTGGTTTGCGCTATGGATTTCAGCTGATTCCGGGTGATCCTTTAATGAAAAATGCATCTTTTTTCGGATTAGTTGGAGAACTTCGCAGTGGTTTACTGGGGGGTCTTCGATTTTATTTTGATAAAATGCCTGAAAAAAAATTTACTGATGATGATTTAAGGTATTCGATGGCATGGGAGAGATTCATTATAGGTAAATCATTTGGTTATCAACTAAAGTATGCACCCAAAATTGGTCTATGGAATCTGAAGCTAAGATCTCCAGTTGTCATCTACGATTCCGATTTGACGGAATCGAAAGTAAATGGTGATTTCAGGATGTCGAATGCTTTAAGCGGTGCATTGGAGTTGGGGTTGGAGTGGTATTCTCAAGGATATGCGCTGCGAACTTGGGGAGGAATTGACAGAGGAATTGCAATTTCTCGTTTAGGTTCAAAGAATGTAACTTCTGTGCGTATCGGACTTGATGGTATAGTGAAAGCTGGACCTAAAGCCAGAATTTGGGGTGAAAATTTTCGCACTGCATTCTTGTTTTTTTTGATGGGTGAGAGGCTTGCACTGGAAGATAAAACAGTTCAGAATATCAATGATGGGGACGCTGAAATTAGCGGGTTAAATTTAGAAGGCGGTTATGCCGGTGCTGGGATGGCAGTTAGTTGGTAGTAAAGGAGAAGTGAGACAATGGCTAAATTTCATTTGTATTCAATACTGGTGTTATTTCTTAATTTTAGCAATCCGGCGATGGCAGAGATTGCCAAAAAGGCTCCAGGTGCCCAAGAGTGGGCTAAGGAAGTTATTTCAGACAAAGCAAAAATGAAGTTATTGTATCGGAAGTTGGCGGTTGTGGATTCCTTCTTGAATGATGATAAAGTGTCGGGGAAGCCAAATTTTCGAAAAATTTTTTCGAAGGACTGCACGAATAAATCTATATTCATTTGTGCTTCATGGGAAGACAGTCAGTTTGCTGTATCGATTAATCCCGAAAAAATGGTTTCAGGAGTCGCCGGGGTTGCCAGAATAAGTGGCGCAGATTTTGTTGTCTATCCAGAAAAAAGTA
>JAPLFV010000282.1:0-11110 GCA_026390495.1 Pseudomonadota bacterium
CCTCACAACCTACCAACTTATTCATCTTGTAGTTCTTTTGTCGCAATATTCTAACATAAAATTTTGAGAAAAAGTGGCCTTGAAAGAGACGCAGATTAAGACGGCGTCACTTGAGTCTTAGTCTGGTTGCTTTTGGACACCATTATTAGAGACTTTCATCGCTTTTTTTCCATTTGAATCTTTCGTAGGCATCGCCACCAGATTCAAGATCTTGTAGAGATGGTTTACGTCCTGACCTTGTTTCTTCGGGAGCTAAAACAAATATTTTTTTTACTGTTTCAGCTTGAATCTCATCTACGTCCATGGTTTTTGATTTGTTGCCTTGGGCCATCTCTTTATATAATACTTTATCGTGAAGTTTGATGTCTTCGAGAGTGGTCTCTACCGCCTTGATTTCAAGTTTTGCAATTTCGACGCCTAAATCTTTGTCATCACTCCCGTCTAATTTTCCTTTTTGTACTTTAGAATCGGTTTGTATGACAATTAGTTCCTCTTTAGATGTTTTTTTTATTTCAATCTCTGGGTGCGGGGGGACTGCTTTTTCATTTTTCGGTTTCGAGACAACGGGAGTGACGACCCCGGTGCTTCCTGCCAGAATTTCAGCCTCTTTTCCGACACTTTGACCCTCATTATCCATGGAAGTAACAGCAACTTTTCCTCGTAGCACAGCGACTTTACTGCCACCGTTTCCGCCCCATGCAGAAGCACTAAAATCCGTCCCTCGCACGCCCATGACGGCTGATTTTGTTTGAACTTTCATTCCGCTTCGAGGGCCACCAGGTTGAATCACGGCACGTATGTCACCGTATAAAATATTTGCTACAGCTCCTTTTTCAGTCTGAGAGTCCCATGAAAACTTGTATGCCGTGCTAGGCGCTACGGTAACTTGATCTCCGTTTCGAAAGATCAGCCTTACTTTGCTATCTGCTGTCGTTGAGATGACGTCGCCGTTCCCGGGCCGATCTCCTTTTTTTAAAGGCCTGAATAAATATCGTTCGCCTTCAAATACCACTGGCTTCAAATCCTGTCCTTTTGCCTGATTTCGTTCGTTTATAAGGAGTTTGGCTTCACCTTCCAATCGTGTCACGACCGCTCCCTGTGTTTCATTGGATGCAAAAGAAGTCGTGTGAAAAAGACCTAAAATGCACACTGTTATAGCGAATTGATTGAACACTTGATCTTTCCTCCGAAAATTCAGGCTCTGGCTATTTTAGAATATGGCGAATCTATGTCATACTATAACCCGAAAACTAAAAATTCTCATTTGAATGGAGAGAGATAATGCGTTTTTTACAAGTTTCCTTCCTGTTGTTATTGATTTCAGAAAAGGCCTTTAGTGCAGACGCAGCTAAACCTGCATCTGAGTTTGAATACCCCGAGCTCATGGTTTCCCCGAGTGCAAGTGAACGTCTAGCTCAAGAAGCAAAGGAAGAGTCAGGAGAACGGTATACGCAACATTGGGCTATCCAGTCATCAGCGGCAATGACGCTTTTGGCGGGTATTATGGCTGGCTCAGATCCAGGCAAGAATCCAGACAGCGAAAAACCTCAGATAATTAAGTCTGCCGCGATGGCAGGCAAATATGTGGGTGGTGGTTGGTTAGCGTTAACGGGTGCAATGACCTTTATGTATAGTCCCTATAAGTCAGGCCAAAAAGATTTGGCTAAACTTCCACATGGCAACAAAAGAGAGCAACTTGCTTATGAAAGGATTGCGGAGGAAGGCCTTGCGTTTCCAGCAAATGTTTCGAGAACTCTTAAATGGACTTCCTTTATAAGCAACGCTGCCGTGGGTGCCCTCATCGCTGGTAGTGCATCAAATGACTCCACTAAGATATTTGGAACACTAGCGTTTGGAGGAAGCTTGATTCCTCTTTTATTTGAGACAAATTGGTCAAGAGTTTACAACAATCAGGAACTATATAAAAAGCGAGTTTATGGGCCATTGACGAGCATCAGTCCCACATTGTTGCCTCAGGAAAACGGAAGTTATACTCCTGGGTGGACACTTTCGATGTCATTTTAAATCTTAGGTTGGTGTTCAGGATTCGGTTGCCTCGTTTTTAAGGCGACTGATGTGGCAAGTAAAATAGCTTCTTTTCGAGAGAGGTTTAAGCCGGATTTGTCGAGAGCATATTCATAGGCGTTTTTAAAGTTGTCTAAAGCTTTTGGAGACGCCGCACTTATTTGTTCTGCTATGGACAATGCATCTTGAGCTGTTAAGTTTGTTTCCTTTTGATTTGTCAGAAAGGTAAAAGCTTCCACGAATGTTTTACCAACTGGTTTTCGAGATTCTTCACCTGCTATTAGAATCCTTTCAATCACTTTTGCGCATTGAACGCGCGACAATCCGCTCCCCATTTCGGAACGGCAAAAGTTTGAGAGTTCTTTAAAATCATTTGAGATTAGATTTGTATCACCGGTGTATTCAACTGAAAAACGCTTGGCAAGTCTCAAAGAATCTCCACTACTCAAATCGAAAATATCTTTTGCATAGGCTCCTCGAAAAACTCCAATGAAGGCCTCTGACGTAACCTTACCTTTTGAAGCAATATCGCGAGCTGTTTTAATGGATGTTGGACCATCGATTTGCGCTTTGAGCAGCATTTCCGTGATATCAACAAAAGCTGCCGCCGCATCGGTGCATCCGTCCGCAACCCGCAGGGCCACAGCCTGCATGTCGAGAGGGGATAGCCCAAAATGCTCGTTTCTTCGCAAATACTCATAGGTCGTCATAAACTCCCGGTCTGACTCACAATCGTACTTAAATTTTGCTTGGGGTTCATCGGGCTTTTTAGACGAGAAAAGCCCTGACTGACAACTGGAGAGTGCGAACGCAAAGAATAGCAAGGCGTGCTGCATATAATTACTGTTTCCTTCGAATAATCTTAAAATGAAGCCATGAACGTATTACGACATTGTAACAGCGAATCATTGTGGTTTCAAGAATAGCTAAAATCAAGTTGTCGCCTGATTTTTATATCATTTCTCTTGGTGGTAGATTTGCCAGAGTTGGCGGCGGTAGATTTGATTTTCCGCTTTGATAGACTGTCTGCGTGAACTCATGTTTGACATCCAGCATTCGATGATCAGAATTCCTATATTATCTGTTTAAAATTGCAAAATGGTACCGAGTTGGAGACTAGTTTGGCTTGGTATAAAGAAGCAAAAGCGATCGCATGCGCTCAAGAAATGGTACGGAGCTGAAATGGTCGATGTTCAAGAAATTATTGATCTTGAAACATGTAGGACCAAAGTTCAACTTGTAGGATTGGGGCAGTATGATTCTAGGATGACGCCTCGTGCGATCGGGTACACGGTGTCAGATATAATTGGGGAGATTGATTTGTTGATCCTTTGGATTTCTGATTCGTCCTGTGCAAAAAGACATTGAGACTAAACTCATGGTCTTTTTGTATGTTTTGACCAGTCAGCTAAAGTATAACTTGCTGGTTTGCGATGATATTTGTTTGTGCTGTTTATACTAACCTTTTTAAAAATTCAATTACTAAAAGGATTACTATGAAACTACAAGCGCTCCTCATCATAGGAATAACAACAACTCTTTCTTACTCAGCAGCACCAACAGAAACAGGACTTCTCGTAAGAGCTGCAAAACAACATGTAAGAACTGTATTGCTTTAATTGGTCTATCCCATTGTGCTCCGCGAAAAACAGGCCTGAGATCAAACATCAAGTCTTCCGACGAAGAAATCCCTCTATTGACGACAGAGCAAATTGGCCAGCTATCAAAAATGGCTAATAATGAATGGGGGAACCCCGAAACTAAAATGGCTTGGCTTGCTCTGACTGCGAATTTTTTGCGCCTTGTGGAGAAATCTAATAAAGCACTGGAAAAGCTAAATGGGTCTTCAAGTGATAGATCTTCTCAGGGTTTGGGTTTGGCAAATGACCGACTATTTGACTCTTCGAGTAAGCTGACATTAGATGAACAAAAACTTCAGCTGAGCGCAGCCGAAGCAGCTGCTAGGCAGGCCCTAGATCAGCAACGTATTATGTTGGATCAGGATCGGATGAGTCGTGATTATGAAGCGCGAAGTGCCGAGTTCTTTAAGGGCTTTGATCAGCAGCGTTTCGATCAGAACATGAAGACCGTTGATCAACAAATCAAGGTTGCCAATGCTGAAGCTGATATTGAAGGAAAGAGAGTTCAAAATCTTCAGCAAATGATCGAAGCGAAAAAGAAAGTGATCGAAAATGATATTTTAGGGAGCTATGCATATGCCTTCAATTCCTATGTAAAGTCATTTCATGAATATACGCAGAATATGACAACCGTTTTCAAAGGTGCCAATAAAGTTTCGCGTTCTGCAACACGACTGGCGTCTTCGATTCTCACATACGACAAAAAAGTGAAACAATGCTCTTCTGCAGTGCTGCAGCAGCAAACAAAAAATTTTAGAGAAACAAGGCGTTTGCTAAAGCTTTCTGACTATGTCACTGCCAGTGTTCGCAATGAGCGTGGGATGACCGATCGAGTGCAATTGGTTAAAGATATGCCTTACGGAGCGGAGTGTCTGGAATATGGTTTGATTCAATCAAACATAGATGAATTCGAAGAGTCCATGGATGACCCAACTTATATATTGCAAGTTCCTATATTCTTTATGCAGGTGAATACTGAGGCGGACTCAGATCCGGCATCGCGAACTTTGGTTGCTTGTCCTGCTGTGAGTCAAAAAGAAGACCCTATGAGTCTGAAGCTCCATGTGGGCCAAGTTGATAAATTTGCCAACACGGTTGGATTAGTCGCAAACAATTTGAAGCGCTTTTTGGTTTCGCCCGAGGATGCGAATGCGCCTGCCTCTGATGGAGCCCCATCCGATAATGCATCTGAGTCTACGGACGAGGGGTCAGTTTATGATTCATATACCAAAGCAAATTCCTTTGACATAGCTTCGGCATTTCCGATTGAGGCCCGCCGTGCGGATGATAAGGAGTTATTGATCCCTTTTCCAGCCACACCAAACCAATTGGTTCAGCAAGTGGTAAAAGGGTTTGTGGATTTGAAAAGTCAAACTTCGACCGCAGCATATTGTGAGCGCAAACCAACCGATAAGATTTCAACACAGCGGTTTTTAAATTATGTGAAGAGCATTCGATCATTCGAATCTGTTCGTATGAAGATGCTTCGCACTGATCTTGAGCAAAACGGCGTAAAATTTCGAAACAACGGTCAAATTGATTTAAATGGTGATCCGTATAATTCTAGAGGAGCACCAAAAACTTCTGGTGATCGCGTGGAGAGCCAAGTTCGTAGAGGTCTATACTATGCTCAGCAATGCACTCAAATGGTCGGTGATTTTCTTGAGCAATCTGGAAAATCGTCTGGTGCTAAGTCTGTAGCATTGCCGGCTGCAACGGAGGTCACTATTGGGGCAAATAAATATAGTTTCTTTTATCCGCCCTATTCCCTTGGCGATGATGCAAGTACCTTGGAGAATGAATTAACAAAGGTCACTAGGCTTTGTGTGGATTCTGCATTGATGGAACTTTCAAAGAGTCAACAGGCCCTTGGTGCCGCGGCTGAATATCAAAAATATTTTTCTGAGGCAGCAAACATTAAAGCACCTGCATCACCGATTCCTTACATTCCAAACCCTCAGGCAGGAACGACTATATACTCGCGATAGGGCATATTGCTAAATCGATTTTGGACTAGCTCAAAATTAGGATTTTACTGATTGATATAGCTAATCAGCTCTGCTTTTTGAGTTTGCCAGCTGAGTCTCATACGCTCGCTCGACCTCAGAATTTTCTTATGCAATTCTTCAGGTGCTACGTCTTCAATTGCTTCAAGCTCCTCTGATAGAATTGGATCTTGATGAAGTAGAATCGATATGAGCACCTTTGTCGCAGGATGCACTGACAAGTTTGCTGATGTTGATTGTGATCGAATTGTGGATAATTTTATTGTCGAAGTGCCAATGGATTTGATCGACGTCAAATTTGGATCTCGAGTATTTGCATAGCGAACTCGATCTATCAATTGATTGAGATCGTGAATTGCTCTTTGGGCAAGTTCCATTTGATCGAGCTGACGAATGCCCAAATCAGGTTCATATTTAACATTGAAATATTGATAAGGTAGAGCGTTCTGAACCGGTGGACGATTGTCCTCAGGCTGAGGTCGTGTAAGAAGTAAATAGATGTAGGTAGGGTTACTAGGATCTACGTAGACCACCATAGGCTCAAACTCTCGCGTTAGTGCATTCTGAACCATGACGATTTTATAGGGTAGGTTAACGTTTGCGAGTAATGGGCTATTAAAACCGATAGATGCAAAGGCAAAAGTGGTACATGCAGAGATATGAAATGCGAATTTTCGAATCAAATCAAAGGATTTGCCTTGAGTCATTGTGAATCGCCTCGCATAGTTCATGGATTTATATCAAACCTATACAATATTAATAAAAATATGTCAATATTATTATTGATTTTAATAGTGTTAATAAATTTAATAAGAAAATGATGGCCTTCTTGCCCCCCCGTCCCAGCCCATCTAGGCCCCCGATATCCTAGAGACCCGATACTATAAATGGTCTGCCAAGTCACCTTAGGTCTGAAATAGTAATCGTGGTCTGAGATAAATGTATTCACGCTCAAAGTGAGTCGCTGATGCAAAGTCGCTTTTAACAAATTTACAAATTTCAGATTTGAAAAACAATGTAGCACACTGAGTGGAGTTTATTTCGAATACATAAATCTATCCATTGAGTCGAGGCACCTTTTCAATGAAATTTTTTATTGAGAAAAAATTCAAACTTCCATCAATCGCTCTCTGAGTTTGCACTGACCATCTTCATTTTTGACAATCGCAACGGGTGTATAAAGCAGTTGCAATGCATGATCATCTTGACTGTGAGAAAAAAAATTTAAGTCATGATGTGCCGAACACATTCGAACATATAAATCGCTCAAATTCGTTTATTTTCTTGCGCGCATTAAAAACCTTGCTCATACTCCATCGGCGTTCATATTATCTTTTTTACGTTGTTTGATTCATTTAGATGTCAAGAGGGGTGAATTTTCATGGTCGTTCGAAAATTTCAACTAATGCTTTTTGTTTCCATAAATATATGTTCACAATTTGTGCTTAGTGGATGTAGCTCTCCTGATTCTGGGAGTGACCGAGTCGGGGTTCAGTCTTTAAGTTTGGCCGAAGGCGGCCTTGTGAAATCGAAGTTTATATTTCCTAATAATAGTCAGCAGCTTTTATCAGCTCCAACAGGGCATGCCATTGAAGGGGCTTCTTTGCTGGCTGATTCCCAGGCATTTCAAAAAGACATGGAAATTGAAATTGCAGAAGCTTTAGGTCTTACAGATTCATGGAGTCGCAGAGAAATGGGTGCTACCGAGGCATTGAGCGCGGCGGGTCCTGCGATTGTTGTTCAGACTCAAAAGCCCGTTGATTCCGATACGCCTATGCAATTGACAATTCCTGTGAAAACCCAAGAGTCAGCATCAGAGGGTAAGAATCTTGTGATTGTGTACCGCGCTCTTAAAGAGAGAATTGGTGGCAAAACTGTTGTGGGCATGATCCATCCTAGCCAGATCTCTCGAGGTGAAAAGACAGCCCAAGTTCAAGTGAATCATTTTGGGGTTTATCAAGCCGCTTGGTATTCTGGAGATCCCTCGCGAGTCATCGAGCGAGCGTCTCTTGGACCAATTTTATCGTTGGATGCTGGTCGCGCTCAAACTCCAGAAGATTTTTTCATTCGCACACCTTCGGGCACAGTCATTGGACAGCTTGCACTCGCGACTTGGAGTGCATCGAAAAATGCAATCTATTATGACGTGAATGTTTCGTCGGATAGTGAATGTCAGAATTTAGTTCGAAAATATCCAGCCGTGACCAATCAATCTCGATCTTTGGAGTCCCTCGCAGAAGGTAAAATGTTCATTTGTGTCGATGCAGTTTCAAAATCCGGAGTTCGCACACCCGCAAAAAATAACGGCCTAGAATTCGCATTAAAAGCAAATACCTTGGGTTCATTTGGTTATAGCACCGGGAAAAGTTTTGCAACATTGACCCCACGTTTAACTTGGACCTCTTCAGAAGGTGCTCAGTCCTATCTGGTGACAATTGGCACGTCAATAAATTGTCAATCAAACGCGATTGAATCGGCAAACGTTAAAGATTCATTTTTTGTACCTCGTCAGATTCGCTCTGATGGAGTTTATTTTTTGTGTGTTCAGGCATTTTCTGAACATGGGCATAAAGTTTTTATGAACCCAGACACAGGTCGCGCATACGGTGAAGGTATACAATTTACCGTTGACTCAACCGCTCCGGGTCAGTTTGATATTTTGGGAATCGGCGGCCCGAACCTTAACTTAAGCTGGAGTGCAAGCTCCGAGGCAGCCTATTACAATATCAAATTATCCACTCAAGAAAATTGTGATTCTCCTTTTAAAACTTTCGAAAGAATGAGTGCTCAATTGACGTCACTCCGTGTCCCAGGTCTTTCAGAAGGCCAATCTTATTCCATTTGTCTGGAAGCGGTGGATCAGGCTGGAAATGTTAGAAGTGCGAGAAACTCAAAATCAAGATTTTTGTTTGATACGGTGAAACCGTCTATCGTGGCGATTTCAAGTTCTCCTTCAACCGGCCTCTTTACTGTGGGGCAAAAAATAGATATCTCGCTGAAATTTTCAGAACCAGTGAAGTCTAGTGGAGCTGGTAAGCCTGCATTAAAGCTTAATATTAATGCATCTGCGCCCTTGCTCTCGGGCGTTGGGACCGATACTTTGACGTTTCAGTATACGGTTAAGTCTTCTGAAAACACCTCTGCTTTGGACTATTCGTCTCGTCAAGGTCTAGAGTTGGAATCTGTCGTGTTGTCGGATTTTTCTGGAAACCAATTGGTAGCAACTTTACCTGAGCCAGGATCTCCTCAGTCATTGTCTGGTGTCGCAAAGATTGCGGTAGATACAATTTTGCCAAGTGTATTGAAAACGATTCCTGCGTTAGATGCTCGGGATGTTGCGGTCAATTCCGAAGTCGTTGTGCAATTTTCTGAAGACATAGATCAAGAGTCTATGGGTGCAATTTCTATTTTGAAATCAAGTGATGGCAGCAATGTGACGGCTAATTTTCAGGTAAATCGAGATAGTAGAAACGCGAAATTTACGCCAAAAGCAAATCAATTCATGACTGCGAATACTGCTTATCAGGTCGTTGTCAAGGGTGCGAGAGATTTAGCGGGAAATACGATGAGTGAATATGTTCTCAAGTTCACGACAAAATGAGATTTTTTTGTCGACTTGATTCAATTTGATTTTGATTTGTTAACAATTTCTTTTGGGGAGTGATTATGAAGTTAAATGGGAAGAGTTTGGTGGGACAATTGTGCCTGGGATTAATCGTCGTGCAATCAGGTTGTGGCGCACTATCTAAGAAAGAGACAGATACCATTGGTGTTGGAATTCCAGCCTCTCAAGGTACCACTGGTTGCGTCGTTGGTAGCGTTTACAACGGTTTGACTGGTGACCCAATTGCGGTAAGGGCGTTTGACGGAACACAAGGAGTTTCAGTATTGGTTCGTGATTCTCATTACGGCGCTCAACCAGTTAATGGCGCATCAGCTCGAGAATTGTCGGATGGTTTTTACTCGGTATGCGGCATTCCTGCTGACGAAGACTATCCATTGTTTGTCAGACAAGAAGGCTTTCAGCCTTTTACAGGAACGATTCATATCGACTCGACACAAACTCCAAAAGGACCTGCGATCGAGACCCACTTGTTTAAATCTGCTCCTAGCTACGAAGCCAATATTGTTCTCTATCCAGTCGGAACAAGGACTCAAGATTTAGTCTTTTCTGTGATTTATGCAGGTGCACCTGTAAAAGGTGCGTTGGTAGAATTGCGTCCAACAGGACGAAATGCATTGGACAAAGCTAACACGAATTCTGCAGAAGTGGGCTTGACCAGTCGTGTTTTAGCCCCTCGCGATATTCGCCTGAGCACGTTGTCAGCGACCTCTGATGACAATGGGAATGCAACTTTTTCAAAAGATGATTTGGTACTGGGCGGAATTTATAATTACGTCGTTCTTCCACCAGAAGCACTAACCACTGCAAGTACCGAAATTGACACCACTGGATCGGTGATTGTAGGGCTACAAGCATCAGGTGCCGGAAGAAATCCATATCGCTATCAGGTGATCCTAAAGCCAATGGCAGCAGACTTGGCGATGTTACAGACTAGTGCTTCAAGTCAATCAACAAGTTTAGACGGCTCTGTGTCGATGGTGTTTAATCGCCCCATTGAAATCGTGACTCAGCCAGATGCAATCACAGCAACGCTTTCCAATGCAGTTGATGCAGAGCTAGTGACTGAAATTCCTGGAAATAGGACCTCTGATTCCGTTGAAGTTATCTTAAGTAGTGATCAAACAGTTCTTAAGTTGATTCCTAAGTTTAGAGTCGCTCCTGTTGCGGCCCGTGAGCCTGCACTTGCTGTAAACTTTAGTGGCCTTCAAGTGAGACCTGCAGCAGCACCAATGAATATCAAGATTTTGCCTGTTGCTGGATCAACGATTAAACTTTTTGGTGCTGAAGTGAATCCAACTTTGGTTCCGACTCGATTACAGAAAAATGCAGATTCCGATAATCAATCTGGAAGTGTTAGTTCGGTTTTGAGCCGACCCTTGACTGTTGTTCTGTTGGATCAATTTGGAATTGCACTCAAAAACCAGACTGTGACATTTGCAGTTGCTACTGGATCAGGATCTATCAAGAAGGTAACAGATAGTAGTTATACTTCGAGTGTATCAGTGGTAACCGACTCTACCGGTTCTGCATCTGTTAACTGGACGTTAGGTGCAAATGCTGGAGAGCAAACAGTCACTGCACGAATTGGCACAGCTGAAGTCGCTACCTTTAGAGCAGTTGCTACAAATTAGTCGCTGGCTGCGGAAACGCCAGCGACGTGTCCTGAAGGGCGTTAGCCCTGAAGGATCTCAGGTTTAAGCGCATGAATTCACAAGATCCATCGCTTCGCTCTGGGCACGTTTCTGGCGCTAAACTAGTTTCGCGCCAGAAACTAATTAGTTTTAATTGACTTAAGGAGATTGAATTGCATAGGT
>JAPLFV010000282.1:11120-17401 GCA_026390495.1 Pseudomonadota bacterium
TACATCCTATGCTTTTTTTTTGTTTGGTAGATCTTGATAACCTCTACAGAGACCACTCAATTTTTTCAGACGACCGTCGAAATATTTGTGCGTTATTGGGCCGTCACTAAGTGTGTGGACGCTGCCTCAAAATTCTAGACAATATTTCACAGGTTTAAACGCTTGGTAGAAAAATTTGAAGCTAATGCAGAATGCTTCTTGATGCCGTCGCATCCATTGAAGACTCAAGGGTTCGGCAAGGTTCGATTGTATATCACTCGATCTTGTTCTAAACTACTTCGACTCTTTGAATTTTTCGACACGCTGAAGACCCTAAGATCCATGTTGCCACCTTTGACATCCACTCGAGTGTAGCCGGAAAAAGGTGAAACCTTCACCTGATCCTGAGTGACTTGAGGTGCAGCAAGCAATTGACGAGATATTGAATGTAGTTCATTTGATGCCAACCGGCTTTCAGGGTAAACGCCAGCACCTGGGACTACCAGATAACCGACTCCTTCGTCTGAATTAACCCCGTACCGGGCAGCCGTTATCGGATTCCAAATTTGCAGAATCAGTTGATATTGATAATTTGGCTAACTATATTGCTGCTGCAACATTGTCCGGTCATTGGGACAGCATGATTGCAAACGGCAACAATGACTTTTTGTTTTTCAATGGAGCAAAGAAAAAATGGCAGGTGATTACCTGGGATCTTGATAATACACTCGGAGCGCTTATTGACCAACATCGAAACCTGATGAGCGACAATTTGTACAGCCCAGCACGAGAGCGAAAGCCGAAGTTGTTTGACTTGGCTTTCTCGGAGGATAAGCCTAATTTTCGAAAAAAGTTGAAGGACCGAGTTAAGGCCTTTACACAGAGAGATGTTAGCCGTGATGAATTTGCTCGAGCTGTTGAAACAGCTCAATCTACTGTAAACAAGGGCGCAGAAAGCTGGGAAGCCGTTCATCAAGAAGGCTTTAACGACATCGGGAATTTTGTCAGAGCACGTCGCAATGCTCTTGAGGCACAGTTTTAGGTTTGGCAACCGTAATGGGTAAATCTCAGAAAATTGCGATCTAATATCGATACCATATCCCGAAGTAGCCGTTGATTTCATTTTGTGAAAGATTGATTGATTGCTCTAAACTTTCGGTGGTCTCTTTCTTGAAAGAATATTGATTATAAGACAATACTGGTCCAATAGCGATGTTTCCAACTGCAGCTCTATATCCTGCATCGATGGAGATTCCAGAACCTCCATGCAAAGTGTTCTCGGATATCGTCTTTGTGGTTCTAGTCGGCATCAATAAGTAAGTAGCACTGCCAGTGAATCCGGAAGTACTTTGAGGATTGTAACCAATGGAAGGTCCCAACGCAGCGAATGTTGTTGATGCTGAGGAACTTGGATTTTTAGACGTGTTTTGCTGATAGACAAATTTTCCACCGACTGCCAATCCAGAATAGATTCCAAACATCGGTGATAGCGCAAGGCGGTACTCTGATGTAGACCAGTTTGTGCTGCCATCCTTTTCTGCATTACTTTCGTACCAAAGACCTGAATAGAGGTCTACCGCTTGAGACGTGGGTATTATGAAAAGACATCCAATCATCAACATAAGGCCTTTGATCAAATATTTCCTCTTGATCAAAGCGGCAAAAGGCGCAAATAGAAGAACAATCATAAACATTCCTTTCAAATCTTTGCTGTATTTAACACCTACGGATCCACATGCCAGTCCGATGACTTTTTTTGGTTTTGAGGGAGCATCTTTATTCGTCATCTCCATCCAGTTTAATGGAGAATCGCTAGAAGTCATTTGATCCAAGTACTCGGGCCATTGGTCACTGTTGAAGACCCATCTTGCGTCGTTCATGATTTCGATCATGGAACCCATAACTGAGGTCTGGCCTGCAGCTTGGCAGATTCCTGCGTAGGAGCCTTCTTCAGCGCCTGCTCCAACCGCAAAATCTGCCACACTAAAGTCTTTAAGATTGTATCCAATAGACGCAGGTGTCACTCCATCGCCCAATATCGTAGTACCAATAGTGAAAGGGGATCTGTCTCCTATCTTACTAACGACGATAGAGCTGTGAGCTCCGGAGTTTAAGTCAGTTTGTGTCTGATGGTGAGTTGTGGATAGGTCGTTTTGAAAATTCGCACGCCCCTCTGACCCTGGAGAAATGCGAGTTCTCGCACATCGCTCACTGTCCTTGCACCAGATTGAAGCCAGATTGTGACATTCAAATTTCTTTGTTCCTTTGATGAGATTGAGTTTGAATTCAGGAGCTGCTCCTTCACTGAGCGTTAGTCGTTTAGCTTGCGAAAGTTCGTTACTTGAGGCCGTGTCAGAAACGTAAAATGTAGATAAAAATCCTTTTGTGGGATTGGAAAAACAAGGTCCAGTTGGCGTTAGCTCTCGTCCGACAAGATAGTATGTTCCTGGATTTAGACCATAAATCTTTGCTTCGCCGGACCTGTTTGTAATGACAGATTGACTCTTTCCAGTCGTAGTATCGATCCAGTGGAGTTCAATTCCAGATGCCGCTACAGAATCCATGGTTACTGTGACTTTAGGAGCTACTCCGGTACTGACGCGGTAAATGGTTGAGAGTGCGACCTGATCATCAAAGGAGAATCTTGGCTGCCAGGTTTCTGTGTATGCCATTAATGAAGCCGGATTCGTAGAGTGGCCAACTCCTAGCACGTGGAATAATTCATGAACAATAAGTGTATAGAATTGGGTTCTAGGATGGTGGAAATTCAACAGCTTTCCATTCAAATGAAAACGTCCGCCGCTAGCATATGTGTCGCTTGGATTAACTTTTACAATTCTGGCGGATCCCCCAAACATACCCATGACTTGTTGAAAGTCTCGAGATGCCCAGTCAATATAGATCTTCCTGTCAAATTCCTCTCCGCCATTTTTATTATTTAATGAATCAATATCCTTAAATCCTGCAAAATGAAACCTAACACCTATGTGAGCCATATCATGTTCAAGAAACGCAATGGAGTCTTTGGTTGCTTGAACTAGGAATTCTGTGATTGGCTTTTCTCGATTGCTAAATAGATCCCAATAGGTCGGTGATAGGTAGTAATCAAAGTCTTTAACGTCTGGGTTGACTTGAGGACTTCCATCTTCGCCAAAGTAGGTCTGAAATGCAAAAGCACGATCTGTTTGGAACGAGAGAACAAGAATTAAAATAGATAAAAATTGAGCGATAAATTTTGCATCGATGCATTTCTTAAAACTCATTCAATCCTCCACTATATGACGAGGCGCTGACCAGTTAAATTTCCGCGAACTAAAAAGCTCGGTTTACTGACGCCAGGTTTAAGTAGCAATCAAACAGAGCCTCTAGCGCCAATCCTGCCGACTTCAAATATAGTTCTAGTATAAATTGATTTAATATGAGCAACAACTTTGTGGCGTCAATACTCGCGGTTGTGTTTAGATGAATCGATAAAATCGGCAACTACTCGCAGATATATTTGCTAGGCAAAAATCATTCGGAAAATATGGGTATTCAGTATTTCTGCTCCTTGACAACGTCCACATGAATCAACTAAAATTCCAAGTGATACATCCTCCAGCATTGCGATCATCTTTGTTGAAGCCTTCCACAGATTCTTTGTGGATGGCGACCGAATTTTCAAGGATGTCAGCGTTAAATTTGAAGCTAAATTTATTGCAAATTCATATAGGGAAGAAAAATGTCAATAAAGCCCAAAGTGTTTATTCACCTTATAATTGCTGCCTCACTGGGGATGTTTCTATCTACATCCTGTATTAAGACAAAACAAAAACTATCTAAAACAAATTCCCAGGACCATATGGATGCAGATTATGTGGGAATTATTCCTCTAGAGCAGGGCTCGCCGCAACGTCCAAATGTAGATTCCTGTTTGAGTGAAATCAGCAAAGCAGATTCCTCTAGCGACTACTGGATCGGAAGCGATGCTTCCATGATGTCCAAGGATATGATTGTGGACTTAGCTTGGCAATTTCCAGATATTAAAAATCAGGAAATTGGGGACTGCTATGTTTATGCAGGTGTAGCCGGGGTTGAAGCCGCAATGAATCGTGTTCGAAAAGTCAAGCCTCAGATTGCAATCTCAGAGCCTTACATGACGGCTCGACTTTTCATGACCAATGATCATGTTAATGAGTTTCGCGACAGAGTCCTTAGGCGATCATTTTCTACTTATAAAAATCAGGACGATTTCCTAAGCACAGTTTTTAGTAGCGGCCAACCTGAATGGTCCGCGCGGGCCGCCCTTCAATACTGGAGAGAGTTGGTCTTTGCGGGTGAATTCGATTACAAAGATCTAAATTCGTTTTTAGATTTTATTCGACAGGCGATCGAACGTGAGAAACTTGTCAATAATATTACCTATGGAGATCTCGATAAAATTATCGGCACGACTCAAAAATTAATTGTTAATGAGAAATCCACGGCAGCAAAACTTGCAGAACTCTTTAGGCTTTATGCAGCAAATAAAGCTGCTAATCAAGTTGACGGAAATGAGTTCCTAAAGAAGCTTGATGAGATTAAATCAAAAAAAGTGAAGGACGATACATACAAAGAAGCTATTAATGCGCTTGAAAAGGCGTCCGTCAAACCTCTCATTGATTTTAACAGAAGTGCTGCTGACCAAGCCTTTGAAGTTTCAGATAGGTGGCGTCAATATCTTGGGGCTTTGAATTCAAGTGGACCAATTGAAGATACTCCTTTTGGTGCGAATAGATCTCAAAGCAATGCTGCAAGTGTCAAAAGCTCAGATGAATCTAAGGCGGATCAACCGGCACAAAATGATTTGGCGTTGTTGATGAATGAGCGAAAAAAATGTTGGGAGCAGTCGGAAGAGCTTCGCAAGAAAATTGCTGAAAAAATGTGTAGAGGAATTCCCGTTATAGTTGGAATGACACTTGATGGAACTTTAGAACCTAAAGAAGCTCCTCGGGATATGACCGAAATGGAAAAGAAGCTTGCGGGTCCTTCTCGTGGCAATGCCCGTCTCGATCCATCAAAGGTCCCCATCCTACAGATACCCATCAATACTGGACCTCAGAATCAACACGCTGCCCACGCGATGGTGTTAGATGGAATTGTTAAATTTGAACAGAAGCCCTACTGGAGATTTCGAAATTCTTGGGCATCAAGTTCTCCCAGCGGCAGTGTCTTTGTGCCATTTTCGGAAACATGTCGAATATTTTCAGCGAATGTTGTGGTGCTTGGAGATGAAAAGTAGAAGCTCTATTAAGACTTTTTGAAGATTATATTTATTTACTTTCAAATATTTATCTTGCTGAAAAACCAAAACTTTTGAAGGTCGCTGCAAGCATTTCGCATGGGTGCGTTTGTGGGAGATGGTTTTGAGACGCAACGTGAATTGCACAAAATAAAGGATGAAAAAAAATTTAACTCTGAGCTTGAACCTTGCTGACTCTAATCAACTGGCAACAATTTAAGTCAAAGACTACAAACGGCTTTCTATATTTAGCCCACTCTAGAAAAGCAAGAACAAAATAAAAGTTTCCCTAAATCGAACGTTTTTTCTTAGCGTCCAACTGTTGGAGTCACCACTGAAGGTGGATATAGCAATGTTCCTCTTTGAGTTTAGGCTCCATTTAAATCTTAAAAAATAGTACTTGTAAGCGAATTCTATACTTGCAGCTATTGTTATCTTTGATGACTGAGTTCTATCAATTGATTCACCTTCATTCGACTCTGTGGGCATACAATCTCTAGGGTTGTTGCCATGATAACGTTGGATATAGGTGAAAGAGTGCCATTCCTAGCCCTGGCTGTATTAAATAAATAATCAGCATGCAAAATATTGGGCATCATCTTTCGTCCAAGCTGCAAAGATCACTTTAACAAAGCTGTTTTTTCAACTCATGGAAACCGAAACTTTACCAGCGAGGATGTTCAATTGGTGTTGTCGATTCGACTCCTTTTTTCATCGTGGTGATTGTCAAAGGCAACACCCTTTTTAACTGTCATCAATGCAATCGCTGCTATCTTGCGCGCAACACTCTTTCGAGCATTGCGATCAGACATTCCTTTAGAACGAAGTCTGTCATAGTATTTTCTAAGAGAAGACTCGCCTTGTAAAACTGACAACGCAGCACCCATAAATACAGACTTTAAATATAATGACCCTTTTGGTTTACGGTTTCCATAGATTTTGCCGTGACTGAATTCTCCATGTCGCACTAAACAGCAGTAGGCCCAAAACTTGTGATTGTTTTGAAACCTTTCGCCAGAGCAAACAATAGCCATGATCATAG
>JAPLFV010000289.1 GCA_026390495.1 Pseudomonadota bacterium
ATGCTTGAGTAAGTTACTATGTTGTCTTGATACATTGTCCAAAAATTGGAAGTAACTTTTCCTACATCATCCAATATCGTTGGCGATCGTTCCAATTGCCCATGAGAAAAATAGCTTCGATAGTCATTGCGAATTTTAAGTACGTTAGCAATCAATTCAAATTCGCGATCGGTGAATTCCTTGACATAATGCCACCCGATCTCTTCTCCAAAAACCAATGCTTGAGCTGTTTTCATTTGGAGCGCCTTAAAGCCACCGGGTATGGTCAAAGACCGATTGTCATGAAAACGCCCAAAAAGACTTGTATATGAGCCATAAATGGTATGAAAGATAGGTTTGAATTTGTCATGCATTCCAAAATTCCAAGTCAAAAATCCATCAAACCAACCTATGTAAGGTTCCGCAGCACCTTCCGAAGTAAAGAAAATTTTAGCCCCATACTTTAGTTTCAAATCATTTAGAATTTTCATGTAACCCTGCGAGTAAAAATCTGGCCCCCATCCTGGTTGGTGCGAATGATGCTCTGCCATGCATGTTCCATATCCAGCAGCCACAGAGTCAAAATACACACCATCCACTTTATACTCATTGACCAGCCGATCTACCAATGTATGGATCGTATTTTGCCACCAACGAGTCGTTGGACAACCAGAGCTATAAGGCCTTTGATTGATCGAAAACTTCGACACCTCATCTTTTGAGGAGTAAATTGAATTTTCAAAACAGCCGGGATACTCTGGTGCTACATTATGATCCCAAAGCTGGCCATTGATATAAGGCATAACCGCAATATTCATGTCCTGAAGCTCTTTAACGGCCTCTTTAAATCCCGCCTTTTCGGGGAAATATCGCGGATAATTAGTATCAAAAGGTATCTGGTGCCATCCGTACCAATGAAAGCCAATTCGTCCAGATATTTTGCTTCGTACTTTCTTCAATAAATCGACGCAGTCCCTAATCTTTGCACAGCCTTCTACGACCCAATAGTTAATATTTTCTATCGATGAGTTAGAAGACTGATTCATTTTCCAGACGGGTGACGTTGTCTTTAACCAATTCTTGTATTCCTTGGCATGGTCATACCAATCACCTTGAACGGCTCCGACTGCAAAATCACCTATAGGCAAACTAGAGCCACCCCAGTAAGTCTTAAATACGATATGATCTGCGCCTGGCAGCTTATCAAGAACTGTTGTTTTACCAGCGCCTTTGGATTCGTGGTGAGCCAAATAAAACGATGACGATTTAGAAACAAGGCCCCACATTTGATAGCTTGCAAAAAAACTAGGGTAGGAAAAAACCTTCACAACGTGAGACGATACTTCTGGCACAGGCTCACTAACGCCAGACAAAGAAGGGTAGTGCCAAGATCCCCCGTCCGGTCGCCACAAATTAAATTTTGGGAATTGCCTATCTTTTGCACTGCAACCATCACAAACCCACTTCAAAGGCGTGAATAAGACTAACTTCCCTTCAAGAGAGGCCCTCACAGAAATATGAACTTTCAATTGATCATCTTCATTCTTGATGAAATCAAAGGTTACTCGTTCTTTAGAGTCCAATGTTGCACGGACCTCGCTCCATCCGGAGCGGGCATCAATTGTCGAATTCGAAGAGTCCGCATGCATCTCAAAGAAGGGTTGTGATCCTGAAAACACATTTCTATGATCGGTTCTGCCAAAAAATTGTAGCTGGATTCCATCCGAGGTTTGAATCCACTTCAATTCTACGTTTTCATTTTCTATTCTATTTTGGACAAATACTGTTCTTCCATAAAGATTAGGAACAAAATTCAAAAAAAATGATATCCATATCAAGAATTTCATTATTCGCATTTTTGGCTCCTCAAGGATTGTCACTGCTTCATCTAACATATCTTCTATTCATTTGCATTCAGCATCTCATCTGATAAACTTCATTTTAAATTAATTTTTTAAATTATGGCTTAATTCAAATAGCGGGCGAAATGAAACATCTTAAATATCTTTTCGTCTTTGTCTTTTTTAGTTTAGTTGCGAGTTTTAAGTTTGCTCCAGCTTTCAACCCTGAAACTTCGAATGCATTTTATGGAGACGGATGGGGGACTATTGGGTGGATTTACGACATACAAACAAAATTTGCCAAGGATCCTATTTCGATGGCAACTGGGGACTATTTTCAAACTGATGACATCGGCGGAGGTTTGAGGCGTAGTCCGCAGCCAACTAGCGTTTTTTGGAAAGTCTTCTATGGGGCGAGTGGCTACTTTTTGAGTCCTGACGATGCGTACGATATTGCGGGAATTGTCGGATTTATTCTTCTTGGAGTCTCAGGTTTTTTTCTGGGACAATGCTTGTCATTAAATTTCGGCATCTCAATTTTTATCGGCATGGCACTCGTCATAAACGACAACTTTATTGCAAGACTCCAAGGGCATATCACGTTCACTCACTACTATATGCCTGTTATAGTCCTCGGTTTAATTTATAAATTATGTGAAGGAATAACGCTACGAAGGCTAATCGGTCTCAGTTTCGCTTTAGCGATCAATTTTACAATTAATGAATACTACGGGTACTTTACGACTTTCGCAGCATTGTCCGCATTAGTGCCTCTATTGATTGCTTTCGCAAACGCGAATCGAATAAAGAGAATACAGCTACTAAAATGGTCGGCCCTGTCTGCATTCTCTCTTATCGCTTTGCTTAGTCTATTTTACCCAAATTTGATCGGATCGCGAATTCTGGGAGTATTTGTTAGCAAGACAGCTGAAGAAACAAACATCATCAGCAATTTTTCACACTTAAAAGCAGACTTTTATAATTACGGGGTCAAGACAGGCTGGCATTTTATTAGTAATAGAGCTCACTTTTTAAATGATGTGCTACCAGGTTTCTTCAAATCATCAGAAGAGGGCGGCGAGTCGACAATGAGGGTCGGCTTCGTCATCACACTTGTTGCCTTTTTTTCTTTGGTGTTTGGATCTAAGATCAGTAAGGCACAAAAGTATGTCATTTTAACGTTTACTCTAATCGGTATTAGCCTTTCATTGAGGCCTAGTTATGACCTTTCTCTTGCCCGAGTGACAATGACGATTGCCCCGATGTTTCGCTGTTCTATTCGCGCGCTCTTGCTTGCGCAAATTGGAATGATTGCACTTTTTGCAATTGGAATTCAAAATATTTGGGAGCAGTCCAAGTTGCATACTTTAAAAGGTATCGGCTTGAGAGGGGCCTCTATCATTCTTTGTTATATGGGTTTTCTCGACATCGGTGCCAATCGACGTCTTTTAGATACATTCCCTCATTTAACTCTTTTTTCGTCTCCAGTTTATACGGAGTTAGCAAAACAACCTGACGGGGCAGTCATTGAGTTTCCGCTGATATTTTTAGGCAAGGGACCCGAAGCAGAATATATTTATTACCTCAATAGACGTTTGCATCACAAGCCTGTCATCAACGGATTTGATATTAAATTCGCAGAATCAAAAATGGATTCTTTTTTTAGAATCAATTCGGTACCGTTTGATTTACCAATAGTTTTAGCCAAGGCCGGGGTGCGTTATATCGTCGCAACGAACCGAGAAGGTTTCGACATTAGAAAATTCGACCATTTAGAAAATCTGGAATTGATAGCTGAAGGAAGCAATACAGAAAGTCAACGATCAAAAGTATTCAGAGTTCTAAACTCGGCAGAAAAATTTGATCGGCAAGAGTTTAAGGCTCTGTTGCATTCTCCAAAAGAGCTTATTTTTGATGCCAATCATTTTGATCATACCTTAGCCAAAAATAGAATCCCAATTCTCCAGACAAACCCAATACCAATCCTAATTTCCCCTGGACAAATCCTCAGATCAACAACAACTGCACCTTTAGAGCCTGGCCGCTATAAAGTTAAAGCAGAAATTGAGTCCCTCGATGACCCCTATAGCAAATCGATAAACAATATTGTTCGCCGGAATGTTGCCCCACTGGTCCCATGGTCGTTGGCTATTGTAAGTGGATATGAGCGAAGGCTTGAATCGACTCTCGTATTTAAACAGGAATTTGATCCTAAATCTGGAGCAGCGGAATCTAATACCAAGGACCGCACAATTACCCAGGAAAATACCTTTGAGGTGA
>JAPLFV010000338.1 GCA_026390495.1 Pseudomonadota bacterium
GATTTGATTTGATAAAGCCATCTGAGTGCCCCCTTTTCTTTTTAAGTTTGAGGCGACTTTAGTTGACCTCGTCGAAATTGGGGCACACTTTTTTCTTTTTAGCACATCCCCATGGACACTTCACTTCGTTCAGGATGACCACTTCGTTCAGGATGACCACTTCGTTCAGGATGACCACTTCGTTCAGGATGACCACTTCGTTCAAGATGACCACTTCGTTCAAGATGACCACTTCGTTCAAGATGACCACTTCGTTCAAGATGACCACTTCGTTCAAGATGACCACTTCGTTCAAGATGACCACTTCGTTCAGGATGACTACTTCGCTCAGGATGACAGACACGTGGTACTTGCCAATATATAAAGCTACCTCTGTGTGTCTTTTTCAGCTTTCCAAACTTTGAACAAGATTTGTCTAACATAATCCCTAATCAATCCACTCAAGCCGTCAAATACTTAGACATAATTTAGGCGTTTCCTATACAAAACATTGACATACATTGCTCAGTCCATTAGAGTCAGACAGATGTTAGACAGGCGATATATGAGAGTAGATCCATGACCCTAAGTCCGTCAGAACCAGTTGATCTATTATCTCAAAGCTTAGGCCTAGACAAAAATTAAAGGTAACAGAAACTCTTTGCAGAATTGGAGAGAAACTAATGGAAGCTACCTATACAATCAAACAAGCCTCAAGCATTACAGATTTGAATGCTCATACAATTCGGGCTTGGGAAAGACGCTATAAAGCTCTTGAGCCGGGACGGCAGCTCAATGGTAGGCGACTCTATTCTGAAAAGGACGTACATCGCCTCCATCTACTTCATGCATTGGTTTCTGGGGGCCATTCCATATCAAATGTGGCGAGTCATACAACAGACGTTCTTGAGGTCTTAGTCAAATCTGTTTCTTCGAGCTCATCTAAAAAAACTCAAAAAAATCAGGAAGAGATTCTAGAAAAAAAACTGCCAGCAAATCTGCCCGATGTAGACGACAAAACGAATCGAATCGATGCTTCCCATGACCAGATTAGCAGCTTTATTTTAGCAAATTGTTTAGAAGCCCTTTTTGCCTATAACTTGGTTGCCATTCACACGGAGCTTGAATCCGCGCGGCAATTGCTTTCGGCGCGAGATTTCGTCCTGAAATTAACGATCCCACTACTAAGAAATGTTGGAACACTCGTCTATGAAAATAAAATGTCGATCGCACAAGAGCACGCATTGTCAGCGGTACTTCGATCTCAACTCATGCAGATTCTTTTTAACGCTAGAAATTCCATTGCTATGCGCGCGATGACAAGAAAAGATTTACATAAAGGTCTCAATTTTGCCATCGCTGCTCCCGAGGGAGACCTCCATGAGTTTGGCATTCTTTCTGCCGCCATTATTATTGCGATAAACGGACACTTTCCTCATTATTTTGGCGCGAACATGCCGGTCGACGCACTTTGCGAAGCTGCAACAGCGATAAACAGCGATTACGTGGTCGTTGGAATAACCCATATTCCTGCCGAACGTCGCGTTATGTCCGATGAAGAATTTAGTGAAAACTTAATCAAGAAGCTTCCTACGAAGACTAAAATTTGGTGGGGTGGAAATACAAATCTTTCCAATCAAATTATCGCGGGAAGCGACCGGCAGCGAAAATTTGGTTCTTTAGAGGAGCTCGATCTTATTGTTGCTGCAACTTGAGTTAGCAAATCTAAAGTGTCTATCATTTTGACATCTCAACAAAAGATACCCAATTTGGGGCCTGAAATTGAGCCCAAAAACACTGCCAAAGTCGACAACATACTAATATTTATACATAAATATAAAGTTGGCACAGGTCATGCATAATTGAATTCACCAGCTTCGCTGGTACGGATTCAGATGACTGTTCACCTTTGATCATTATTAGAGACACCTTTTTTGAAACAGTTTCCAAAATGATCTTTCCTACTGTTGCTGCCCTATTCTCTCCTGTTGTGCTTCCAAATCTCTTGCCCCAACAGTCATCTGAATCCAGTTCAATTCTACCATCAGCACTTGAATGCCAGTGCTCTCAATATCTCCACAAATGAACTTTTGATTTCATCAGATCGCATAAATCCGGCATCAACGACCAGTAAGACTTTTCTTGATTCCGATCGAAACAAGTAAACCAGTTTCAGAACATCATTCGTTGCATGAAAGACCCGATTCAATTCGGCCTTCTTTTCTTGAGACAAGACATCAATATCTTGCCATCCCTCCAAATCCATCATGCATAAGTCTATTGTTGAAATCAGATCCAAATCAATCGATGCTAAAATATCCGTTGTGTATTGAACGGTGGTGCCCGATGCAACCCATAAACAGCCGCCACTAAAACGTCCTTCGTCGATTGCAAAAACAGCTCCATTTCTGCCCCCCAAAGCATTGGAGGTCTCTCCAACGATCTTAGAAGCTGCAGTCAAGTCTGACGTCATGGTCATTTTAACCAGAGCTCGATTAATGATCGCTACAGTTGCACTTGGTCTAAACCCATGCTGTGACTTAACCGGATCAATTTTAACAGATGGACGCGACAGCCCAGGGGTTTCCAACATCATTTCTGGGGGATGATCTTCATTTACTAAATCCGTAGCCTCATGGTTCAAAAGATCCAAAGGCATTGTCGACTCTTCTGCGGAGGGAGTTTCACCCATCGTTTCCAGCAGGTCGACGTCTGGAGGAGTAGCTTGATTCGCATTAAGGCTTTCAAAATCTTCTTTTTGTTCTGTGGCTTCAGCAACCACGCTGGACTCGGTCAAAATATTTTCAGACGGAGAATCCCCCGAAGCTATTGCCCCGTCTATGGACAAGTCAGAATCCGTTAGTTCCAGATCTTGTTTTTGAATCCCCGCAGACCCCCCGGAAGCTTCCTCAGCCCCCATCAATGAATCGATAGAATCAAAATCATTTGCAGAAGCTTCGAGTTTTGCCTCTGGACTCTCAACTACAGGACTAGATGGACTGCTGTCACTAGATCCATTGATCGCAGCCTCCCACTCTTCAAGATCGATCCCATCTTTTTTCTCCGCTTTTTTCTCTAACGATGAGGTTGCCAACAAATTTGATGAAGTACTTGCACTCGGTGTGGACTTAGACAAAACGTCAGACACTAGAGCGTCAGTGTCCACTGCGGTTGTTTGGCTGACAACATCACCAAACAAATCGTCATCGGTGTTAGCATCAGCAGACGAACCTTCTTGATTTTGACTAAAGTCAGTTTCTTGAGACATTTCTCCGATCGAGTTTACTAGCCCACCGTTATCTGACTGATTCGCAAAATCAGTGATTGGCTCCGCTGGAAATTCATCTCCCATGACCTCTCCACCGGAGTCATCGGTCATAGTTGAATTGCCCTCGACCACATCCAAACCGCTTAAAGTTTGTTCAGGCGCATCACCTGAATGAGATCGACTATCGCGCGAAATCATTTTAGCGACTTTAGGGCTATGGCTTCCAATAAACTCCTCAAACTCTCCAGGTTCAAAATTAGGAATGCTCGGTAGAAAATCCTGCAATGCCTTCTTTATGAGAGAAATTGGGGCGACAACCGGCATAACTTTCAAACCGGAAAAGAACTCTAATTGAGTGATGACCTCGCGGTCAGTCGGATCGACCATTGCGACTTTCAATGTTCCATGAGCCTTTTTTAGGGGTAACACGTCTAGCCACTTTAACAATGGACCTGGAATCAAATGAACAACATCTTGATCCACCTCTGCATTTAAATTGGTCGCAATTTTCTTAAATGCGGTTTTTGAAGCTATGAAAGTAGCCAATTCTTGGTCCGTCATAACTCCTAAAGCCAAAATGCTCCTGGCATATGAGCCTCTGAAGCTACCGCTCTCGCGCCTGATCATCTTTCGATCAGATTCTGTCAACCGACCTTCACGCACTAATAACTGACCAAGTTTAGACATTTTAATGCTCCAAAAAAAAACAAATACACACTAAGGAGATCAAAGGAGGGAGAATCAATAAACTAACTATTTTCTGATAGAAATCATAAAAATTATAAATCTTTACAGATATTTTAACATAAATTTGGTCGCGAGGTTCAATTTGCTTGTGACTGAGAGATCAAAATGGCACATTAATAGATTGTAAACGATCATAAGGCTTTATTTTAAGAGAACCTTTTGATTGTTTTTCA
>JAPLFV010000230.1 GCA_026390495.1 Pseudomonadota bacterium
AAATCAGCATTTCTTGAATGAGGGAGAAATTATGAAGGTTGCCCTACTTGACATTCTGCACCTTGGAGATCACCGAGACTACAATGGTGGATTTGGAACTAAGTTCGCCACAGGTGGGGGTTTTACCAGCCGTGTTATGAGACTTGCTAGAAGTCGAAATGAGTTTATGCCTTATACTCAATACGGATATATAGCTGGAATATTAAAACGAAATGGCCATGAGGTACAGCTTGTTAAAAATCAAGTTCCGAAAGGCTTTGACGTTATCATTTTATCAGGATCACTGATTCGCCATGAAGAAGAGATTCAATTTCTCAATAAAATTGACGTTGAAACCTCGTCTCAAGTTGTCATCGTTGGTCCATTAGCTAGCAAACGGCCAGAATTGTTCGAAGGGTTGTATGACACTTTAATCCAAGGCGAATGCGAAAGCTTGTTAGAGTCAACAAAGGACCTGACCGAGCTCCCTAAAGGCATTGTAAAATCAGAAAACTGGAATGCCTTTGAGACTATCGGTTTACCTGACTATACAATTTACGATTTCAAGAACTTTTCCATGTTTCCTTTATTGAAAAATTCCCCAGTAATCCCCATTTGCGGTTCAAGAAGTTGCCCTTACAAATGTGATTATTGCCCGTATATCGTGAACAAAAAGAGTTATCGCTCTAGAACAGCTCAGGCAATTGTTGCTGAAATTGAGCATTCCATAAAAACATACGGGTCCCATTCATTTGCTTTCCGTGATCCGGTCTTTTCAATGGATCGCGAACGCGTCGTGGAACTTTGCGGACTCATTAAAGAGAAAGGTTTGAAAATCGAGTTTTTGATTGAAACTCGTACCGACCGTCTGGATATCGAGTTGATAGACATGATGAAAGAAGCCGGACTGCGAACCATTAAAATTGGAGTCGAGTCTGCCGACCATGAGGTTCTCAAGAAGCAAAAACGAGTTGCACGCTTTTATATCTTGGGGCTTCCAGAGGATACAGAAGAATCTATGGATAAGACCATAAATTATGCCGTCGCACTTAATACAACTTTTGCTAATTTTACTATTTGCACACCAATTCCTGGCACCAGCTTTTTTGAGCAAATTAAAGATCAAATCGTTGATACTAAACTCGAGCACTACGACAATCAGCATTTAGTGTTTAAACATAAAAATCTCGAGAATGAGACCGTTTATCGATATATGGAAAAAGCCTTTAGGAAGTTTTATATGAGGCCTAAATTTGTGAAACGTTACATTGAAAAAGCAATGTCTTTCTAGAATCCTTCAACGTCAGTTGAACCAAATCGATTTTTGAAACAATAAACGGCTGTGATTTGATTCGCAGCCGTTTTTTTTAAATTAATTCTTTGTGTAGTTGCCTAGTCCAATCAACAAATTCACTATCTGTGGATTTCATTTCTTGAATCAATAAAGAGGTGTGAACTTTCTTTTGCATCTCAAACATTCATATGCGGCTAAAAAGCTATGACTAATGAACACAATATATTCAGTGCCTCGTAGAGTTCTGCCTCAGAGATGTTTAAAGCCGGAGTCAATGACAACACAGATCCTGTCGATCCACTGGGTAGAACGATCACACCAAGCGGTCTCGCTAAATCCATCAATTGAGCTGCAAAGCCTGGTTTATTGAACTCAATACCTATCATTAGACCCACGCCGCGCACATCGACAACGTATTCAGAGGAAGACAACTTGTTTCGTAATACCTGTCGAACTTCCTCCCCCAAAACCAGCGAACGCTGCGCTAACCCCTGCTTCAAGATCGCCTCTACGGTCAACCGACCGACATGCGCAGCAAAAGGATGACCAAAGAATGTCCCGGTATGGAGGGCTTCTCCCGTGCTCTCAGGCCAAGCGTTCATAACTGACTCTCGACCAAAGCAGGCTGAAATCGGAAAGCCTCCGCCGATTGCCTTTCCAAAACAGACCAAATCCACATCTATTTGAGAAGCTGTCGTTATGGATCCAATACGTCCGAACCCAGTAAACACCTCATCGAAAATCAAAACTGCTTGATGTTGTTTGGTCAGTCCCGCAAGACTCTTTAGCCACTCAATGTTTGCGGTTTTGATACCCGCGCGCCCTTGAACGGGCTCAACGAGTATCCCGGCAAACCCACAAGATTTAGAATTAAGAACGTCAATTGCTTGTGACACTATTGACTGATCGCAATTCAAAGGCAGTCGAATCACTGACGTCTCTGGCAGCCAATCTTTAAAAGGCATTCTGAAATCTTGACGTGCTGTCAGAGGAAGAATTCCTAAATCCAGCCCATGATAACCATCATCAAATACAATGAAACCTGTGTTTTTTGTGAATAGCACAGCAGTTTTAACGGCAATCTCAACTGATTGGCCACCGCTTAAAGCCACGCATCCTTTAGTGAGATGCGAGGGTAACGCTGAACGCAGTGTTTCCAAAAAAATAATCTTTTCTTCAGAAGGATAGACATCACCCATAGCGTGATCAATAGGAGGACGTTCATTTTGAAGATGCCCTTCGCATACGTATCTCAATGCCTCAGAATTATGCCCTAAAGGTAACGCTCCAAAACCTGCACAAAGATCATAGTACTGCTTACCCTCCGAGTCCCATATTTTGGATCCAAGAGCCTTTTTGAAAACAATAGGATCTGTTCGGGGGCGATAAGTGGAGTCTCGACATTCAACGATTGAAAGACGTTTCAGCCATTCTGCATTCGAAATTTGAGACGTCGAAGATTGAAAATTCAATGAGGTACCTCTAAACGCCTTTTGCGCGTGGATGCCAAATATATTTATGTTGTTGAAGGTTAAGTCGCGCACCAACCTTTGCAGCAACCATCCATTCACAAAGATCCTTGGGCTGCAAAAGTCCAAATGCACAGCTCAACAGTACATTGAATCGTTCACTCAACTTAAATTGTTCCATGATGGAAATAGCCCAATCAAAATCGTCGCGATGGGCCAAAACCATTTTGATTTCGTCAGAAGGCTTTAGGTGATCCAAATTTTTAAACATATTTCGATCGGACATGCCGCTTCCGGGAGCCTTCAAATCCATAATGATATGGACTTCCGTCGGCAAGGTACTCACATCTTCACTTCCAGAGGTTTCGATGAGAACTCGATAACCGGCCTCTACCAATTTTTTTGCCAATGGCACGCAATTTTTTTGAGCTAATGGCTCTCCTCCTGTTAACTCGACTAGAGGTAATCCAATTGCCTTCACTTCAGATAGAATCATTGCAATTGATTTTTGCTGGCCTCCGGTAAAGCCATAAGCCGTATCACACCACTTGCAACGAAGGGGGCAGCCCGTGAGCCTTACAAAGGTGCAAGGCAATCCAGCATATGAGGACTCGCCTTGAATACTTCCATAAATCTCTGTAACTGTAATGACTAGATCTTGGTCCACTGCTATACTCGTCCACTAGATTAATTGGGTCAGACGCCCCTTATAGTGCAAGGTGGTTCATTTTGTCTACTGTTCACACACATTACGACTCCTCGAGTAAAATAGGGTCCGTCTTCCATTACGGTAAAGAGTGTCTTACGAATCGGTGGAAACCCCTATTGATACTGGCGATATGCTTTATCTTGATCCCAAGAATTATATCCGGATATTCCTTTGCACTTTCATCGAAAACATTGGTTGACGCCATTCGCAATGGGTCTCTATCTGACGGCAATCTCATTATGAAGCTAGAATCTTTGCTTTCCGAACATGGTATGGCAACCGCACTTGGAATCAATTTTTTAGCGTTTATATTAGCGCTTGTCGGGCTATTGGCCATCTCTCAAATGTGCCTCGACTATTTTGAGCAGAACCCCACTAAATCAGTATTGCAATGCGCAAAAAGCGGGGGAAGGGTTTTACTATTAAAGGGCTTTGGCGCTGCGGCTGCCATGGTTTTACTCGTTGCACCTATGGCCATTTTCGCACTATTGAGAGTTATTCTCCTTTGTCTATTAACCATGCTTCCATTGGAAATGGTAGGTGGTCACCGGGGTGGCTTTGGTAGCGTTACAAATACCATTTTCTTGCGCTACGCTGCTTTAACCAAGGCCGGTCGCTGGCCTGCTTTTAGCAATGTCATGACTTTTGGAGGATTGGCTCTATCGGCAGTATTGCTCTATCAGTTGGGATTGGGCTATTTATTACAAATCGATGTCAATCTAGGAATCCTAAGCTCATGGTGGGTCGACGAGGTAAGCATTCTCGGGTCCCAAGTTTCGATAAGTTACCTGGTCGTTCACACGCTTGAACTTTTGGGGGACACGGCTGCTCTCACAATTTCTATGCCGTTTTTTGCCTCGCTGAGGTTTCATGCTCAAAAAAGTTCTTTCTCAATTAAAACTTGAATCTTCATTTAAGTTACCCACAATGTAAAATCATCGCTGGTAGAAAGTATTAGCAAGACGCGCCCCAAAAATTCTCAGTGGCATTCCAACATCATCAAACTCAAAAAATCGTACTTTGGTATTAGGGAGTCTCCAGCTAAAACTTAAATTGTCGCATTCCCTTAAATGAACCAAGTGGCGGAACTCGACAGACAAAAAAGTCTTCATATAACTTCTTTACACAATCAATGATTCGCTTTGAGGAGATAAAATGGCATTTGAGTTTTTGCCTTCCCTTTTTATTCTTTTAGTCGGCGTGATGTTTCTTTTTCAACTATGGAAGAGTGGGGTATTCATCCGGGAGAAACTGTGGATTTTAAAGATGTCTATTTTAAGCGTGTTTGCACTTGTTGCCATTCTTAAAGAATCTTTATTCCTGCAGAATGGTACGGTGCTCTTGTTCATTTTGCTTCACGTTCTGCCACTGATTGCGCAGAAAATATCCGCTCGGATGAGTGTGAAGTTCCGATATTCAGCCTCAACAAAGGCAGCGCATGTTTTCTATTTTTTGCACCCAGGAAAATCGGCGAGAATGTTTTTGTCCAGCCGCAGATTCATCCAAGATATATCATCGGGCAAAATGACCGAAGCAGTTTCACGCCCAAAAGATCATCATGATGTTTTAGAGGTTTATAGATATCTCACGTACAAGCTCATCTCGAATCAGTGGCAAGACATTCTCGATTGGACATCACAAAGAGACTTTGATGCGGTGGATCACTTTATTCGGGGAGCTTCTGCAATTTTTCATTTCAGAGCGCTAGGTGAGTTAGGTCGATACCAAGACATGTGTTCTCTTTATTCAAAAGGAATAAAAGTTGATAGAGAATCCAAGTTATTCATTTTTATGATGATGGCTTCATATTTTGGAGATAAGGCTCTAGTCAAGCAATTGAGCGACGGGCCACTAAATGGATTTGAAGCCGATCGAAGGAATTACTGGGAAGCCATAGCAACACGATTTGAAGATAATAAAAAATATCGAGACACGATGGATAGACTTACAAAGGCAAAAAACCTGATGATAAGTCAGGGAGCTAAATACCGTATCAGTTTGGCGGAAGAAATTAAGCCAAGCGGAGAAGAAATTGACAGAGTTCTGTCAGATATAACAACAGTTCTCATGGCACTCCGAATCCCTAAGGTCAAGCGTTTGCCGTTAGCAACCTATTCATTTATCGCTGCTTTGTTTTCGACTTGGTGTGTGCAAGAGTACCTTGGTGGTTCGACCAATCCTGGAGTTTTGTACAAGATGGGGGGAGTCCATCCCGAGTTAGTCATTGCCGGTGAATATTGGAGGATCTTCGCGGCAAACTTTCTTCACTACGGCTCCATACATTTGGTCTTAAACATTTTTGGAATACTTGTCTTTGGCCCATTAGTGGAAAGATCAATTGGGCACTTTAGATTCCTATTTCTAGTATTAGCACTATCCTGCCTAGGTATAGGATCAGTTATGGGACTTGCAATACTCAAACTTATGCCTGGCACTTTTGTGGTGGGAGCATCATCAATTATTATGGGACTTTTTGGATTTGAAATCGGAAGCTCCATTAAGATTTGGATAAAGACCGGACACAATGAAGCGAAGGTGCGCCTGCGAGGATGGTTAGCAGGATTTGCACTCCAGTCAGCTGTCGATTTACTTGTCACTCAAGTCAGTATTATGTCTCATTTGTCAGGTGTATTTTGGGGTCTGTTACTTGGTCTTGCGTTTCAACACCCAAAAAATTCTCAGGATCGTTGATCTCGCTTGTAACAAAAAAGATTGCTTGCAGAAATTAAAGGGCGACACCATGAAATTTTTTTTGGGGGGGGGGATGAAAGTCCACTCAAAATTTTGAGGGAATTTGCGTTCCATACAAAAGTATGGTAAAGTAAATTATCATGGATAACCCTCGCAAAATAATTCATGTCGATATGGACGCCTTTTATGCCTCCGTGGAAATCTTGGATCGACCCGAGTTAGCCATTGTGCCACTTGTGGTCGGAGGATCTCCAGACAGTCGAGGTGTCGTGTGTACTGCCAATTATATTGCAAGGAAATACGGCATTCGATCCGCAATGGCCTGCTCCCATGCAAAGAGACTTTGCCCAAGTGCTGTCTTTATAAAGCCAAGATTTGAACGCTATGTCGAAATTTCTAAAAAGATTAGAGAAATTTTTGGACGTTATTCATCAATTATTGAACCATTGTCACTCGATGAGGCGTATATCGACGTAACCGATAATCAAATGGGACTTTACGCAAGCACGATTGCCAAAAAAATTAGGTCTGAAATCTATGAAGAGTTAGGCCTCACTTGTTCTGCTGGTGTTGCTCCAAGCAAACTCGTCGCGAAAATTGCCTCAGAGTTTAATAAGCCGAATGGGCTCACCGTGGTGACGCCTGAGCAAGTAGACGAATTTATGCGCGTCTTACCTGTACGAAAAATACATGGTGTCGGCCCAGCCACTGAAAAGCGTTTATTGGAATTAGGAATTAAAACCTGTGACGATATTCGAAAAGTGGACCCGCAGATATTTAAACGTCGGATGGGATCCTATGCTGAATGGGTGTTCAATGCCTCCTTTGGCATCGATCACAGAAAAGTTCACACATCACGAGAGAGAAAAAGTTTTGGCCAAGAAGAAACATTAGCCAAAGACACGACTAACATTGAGGCCTTGAGAAATGAACTTATGACCATCTCAAGCTCTCTATTTTCAAAATTGCACAAACGAGAACTGAAACCTAAAACGATTACATTAAAGGTAAAATATTACGATT
>JAPLFV010000370.1 GCA_026390495.1 Pseudomonadota bacterium
AAAATAATTTTGTGATTAGGCAGAATAAATTGTTTATGCTCTTCCAGCGTCATCTCTCGAATCACAAGTCCATCGTCCCAGGTTTTTGAAAATCCTACAGCCATAGATAGCTCCTTTAGCTTGCATCTGAATCAAAATCTTAGCATGGCTTTCTATCCAATTCAGAATATTTGAACTTCAAAAATGAATGACCAAAGGGATAACTCCCTCAATGATTTATTGAAAACATCAGTATAAAACTTGCCTTCCTTGATGCTTTAAAAGCATCACATATATGTTTTTTTAATATTATGTATATCAGAACAGCCTGTGCTAAAAGTAATCAACTTAGGGATGCCTAAGCTTTCCCATCACACCAAAGGAGACTTTATGATAAGAATTTCAGTAAGTTCATTGATAGTTGCCTTGACTTTAGCATCTTGCGGTCGACCATCTGCTGATCAATCCCAGTCGGATCTGACTGCCTCGAGCGCGAGTCTGGTGAAACGTTTTTACGGCCCAAACATTCCAGCGGAGTTGTGTTTGGTTTATCAGCAAGACCCTCAAAGCCAAACCGAAGCTTCTACTCCAGCTCAAATCACCAGTACACTTGTTGGCTACCTAAAATACAAGGGACCAACCGGTGCGAATCGTTTCAAAAGTTTTAGGATTCGCGATGAAATCGGAGAGCTGTCATTTGTTCAAACTCATCGTGATGGTCGTCGCCTCGAAAAACCATTTGTCAGTAAATTTAACGTTGGCTTCGACGATGTAGAAATAGATGGTTATCGTCAAACGGCAATAGTATCTATCCAAAATGATCAGACTGACAACTTTGCTCTGGGACGAACGCTACTTTTGGATATCTTTATCAGCAAACATAGAGACCTTTTTGGTCGATTGACCATTGGCTATAGAAGAGTTACTAAGCATGCCGATGACCATTATGCTGTGGTCTGTCGGACAAGTCGCTAGGATTTAGAGTTTCTCAAACTCCATACTCTCTCTCTTCCTATAAAAAAATGGCTCTCAAATCTTTGAGAGCCATTTTATTTTTGTTTAGTTCCATTAAGCCTGGAAATTATTCAAGCCTGACACCTTATTTGCGCGTCGCCGCTGCAACAGCTGGTGCCTTAGCAGTAGCCGCCTTGGCTGCTGCTGCGCCAGCTGCTATAGATCCATTAGCGACAAGTGCTGGGCCTGCGGCTTTGTCTGTCGCCTTTGTAGCACCCAATAACTTGTCCTTATCTTTACCCATCTCTTTTCCATCTTTGGATCCATCAGCTGATTTAGCGCCTTCCTTTTCAGCACCAACTCCATTACGAGATACGCCGTAAGCACTCAATACCTCTAACTCCATGCGACGAATCATCTCAGGATGTTGCTCTAAATACTCTTTTGCATTTTCGCGGCCTTGACCAATACGCTCGTCTTTGTAAGAGAACCACGAACCACTTTTTGCAACCACGTCTTTCGCCACAGCAAGATCCAAAATATCTCCAGTTCGAGAAATGCCTTTGCCAAACATAATATCGAACTCAGCTTGCTTGAAAGGAGAAGCCATCTTGTTCTTGACAACTTTAACTCTTGTTCGGTTTCCAACAACTTCATCTTCACCTTGCTTGATAGATGCAATCTTACGAACATCCAAGCGAACGCTGGCATAAAACTTCAGCGCATTACCACCAGTCGTCGTCTCAGGATTGCCAAACATCACACCAATTTTCATCCGGATTTGGTTGATGAAAATAACGGTACAATTGGAGCGAGAAATTGTACCGGTCAATTTCCTCAACGCTTGACTCATGAGTCGAGCCTGTAGACCCATATGAGAGTCTCCCATCTCACCTTCAATCTCAGCCTTAGGAGTCAATGCTGCTACGGAATCTACAATGATGAGATCCACTGCTCCGGATCGAACGAGCATATCGACGATTTCAAGAGCCTGCTCTCCAGTATCAGGTTGCGATACAAGCAAGTCATCAATATTGACGCCCAACTTTTTAGCATAAACCACATCCAATGCATGCTCTGCATCAACAAATGCCGCAACGCCTCCTGCTTTTTGAGCCTCTGCTACAGCATGTAACGTCAAGGTTGTTTTACCGCTCGACTCAGGGCCATAGATCTCAACAATTCTTCCTTTAGGAATTCCACCAATACCTAAAGCAATATCCAATGATAGAGATCCGGTCGAGACGACTTCGATCGGTTCAGAAAAGCCATCTTTTCCAAGACGCATGATTGAGCCTTTGCCAAATTGCTTCTCAATGGCTCCTACTGCAGCTTCCAATGCTTTTGCGCGTTCAGCTGCCGATACACTTGTATTCTGACTCATCCTTGACCTCCAAAAAAAATTAAATTTAGAATTCGTTGTCAATGTTAATAAGTTCCTAGATAACCCATGAACTTATTAATACGTCCTAAATAAACAACCCAAACCACCATGACCCATCACAAACAATAACCAAACTATATCAATACTAGGATTTGAAACCCGCAATCTCTTTGTCTCGCCTCTTTAAGGCCTCCACATTCAAAATCGTTCCTCCGGCAACTGCCATAGGAACAAGAATAATTTGCAGAAGAGGAATTGCCAGCCAAAACCCAAATCCTAGAACCGTCCAAAATTCGCGGCGCACAAAACTCCATCGTTCTCGAATCGACCACCCTCGGCGCGCCAACGGATAATCATAAAAATCCCAACCCAACAAAAACGCTGCAACCAAACCAGCAAACAAATTCACTCCAGGAATCACTAACATAACAAGAGGCACTAGGGTCACGATAACTGCCTTAACGACCTCACCAAATAACAAACTTGGATATCTCGACCATGGAATATCCACACGCTCTCGACCTAGAATTTCTTGCTCCACACGAACTGAAATGAACTCGTAAATTGGTGACGATAAAATCCCTAAAACAGCTGATGACACAACCAAACAAATAATAAATGCACTAAACCATGCTAAAACTTTTATAACCAACAGTAAGAACATCAAGTGCCATTCACTATTCCCTCCCGGAAACCAACCAATGAGCATTTGATTCAACCATGGCCCACCATGAACCCAAAATGCTCTGAGCCCCATCCCAAGAGCCAGGACAGCAAACATCCAAGGTAGCGACAAAAGGACAAACACTCCGGGATGCTTGATGAGCCAGCGAACACCTCGCCAATATCCTCGAACTCCCTCCCAAAACTGGGACCATGCCTGCTGTGAACTCGCGACCAAGACGGCCCCCTGATATTAAGCCAACACAATAAAACTAAAACCATAACCAAAACTAAATCGATTGACCTATCGTTTCTGAAAAAGGCGAATTCTAAAAGCATCGTCTTCCATACTTATGTATGGTTCCAGAAAGGTGGACAATATGCAAGAGACATTCTTGAAAAACTAACAAACCAAGCAAAACTATCCAATACGATTTCTGTATCACATCCTTTTTTTGCTTCTACCAATGCAATTTCGAAAAATATTGCGGGCATTCTGTGGGAGGAACCAAAGAAAATGCAAATTAAATAAGCATACTCATAGGCTAATACGATCACATCACACACTGAGGTGCAAAACCGAAGGAGACATTTCTGTAAACCACTTTTTCTCAAAAATACAGAGTATCAGCGACTCAATATTTTTTAGAAAAATCCGATCTCAACAACATAAATATGAACCTGAAAAGCAGGGATTCATCTCAAGAATCTCAGAGTAAAACATGGTGAAACACAAAACTTCAAAATTAAAAAATTGAATGTCGACTCAAAAACACCTGACGATGGAAGCGATGCAAATCAAAAACTTAAATTTCCTGAAAGTCTTCTTGCTATTGGCATTGCAACTTCTTTGCTTGCCCTGGACCATCCCCATCGCCCTGAGTGCACCAGAAATTGACGTCACTCTGAAGACAGGCACTCAAGATATTTTTCCAAAAATATTTTTAGCTCCCTGGGAAACGACTAACGTCGACTCTGATGCCGTTGCAGCCAATAGAACAACTCTGATCTCCAGCCACAAGAAACTCGCTGAGGAACTTGGAATTGGACAATTGACTTTATCGACTTACATGAAAGAATCGACACCAGACCAATACGCGACCAACAGTTTACTCGTACAATCCCCTGCATTCACGTCAACATATGTTTCGATGCAGCAACAAATCTCTGGAAAATCCATAATGGTCATTCCTGTCTGGACCAAGTTCAAGAAAAAAAATATCGTCATACTGACCAAAATTGACGCTATAACAAACGAAATTCTTGGCATGGACCACGAGGTTCTATCTGAAATAAACGAAGAAGAACTGAGTTCATCCCAAATAAAATCCACAAACACCGCGACAATAAAGCAGCAACGCACCCAGGCTCAGAAAATGCTTTCTACAAACTCAATTCAAAACGCATTGATAAGAATAAATGCTTTACTATCATCGCAAAATTCACTGACGTCGCCCCCTGATTTAGCGGTCTCAATTGCAAATATTTCGTCGAGCGATCGAAAAAATGAATTTGATCGAAGCACTTTAAATATTCTTCTTGCTATGGAGCACCTAAAAGGCTTTCGCGTGGTCAATCCATACAGCCAAGAACTCATTGCAAAGATTCATCATGCTTTTGGACTGAAGGCACAGTTTCGAAAGGCAAATCGTAATCTAACGACTATCTGGAGCTTCTCTAACAAAGACTTGATGCAACAAAACGCACTGCAAATTCGCGCGAGATTGCTCATTCGTCCAAGCGATGGTGTCTTCGGACAGTCATTGCCTTGGCAAGTAGATGAAGATGTCGATATCATTGCCAAGCCCAATAATAAACTGAGCCTGAACCTGTCAAACAAACTTTCCGAAAGCCTAGACGTGGAAAAAAAATCTTTGAACCGAGCTGAAAATCCTGCAGCGAGTAAAATATACGGGGCATGGGTTTACTTAGACAAAGGACGAGCTTGGGGTTTAAGAATGAATGATCGGTTAATCATCAGCGATGGCACCACAGAAATTAAGGGACACATAGTTTCCTATTATGGACCAGAGCAAAAACTAACGTCGCCACGAGGCTGGCCAGTCAATGAGGGCGCCATCATGTTCATCAGAAAAGGTCAGGATAAAGTTAAAGTTGGACAAGAGTTTATCTATGATAAAATGTTAGTTCCTACCCATTGGCCAAATGAAAATTCTAGCGTAAAATGACTGTGATGATTCTGTATCTAAAAAGCAAAAAATATTATGAGAAACTGGCAAGCATCGATTAGATTTAGTTATTTCAGCGTGTTACATTTAAACTCAAAGAGCGCAGGGCCATCATGCAACCAAATTTGAAAGTTATCTCCAATAAATCTTTGGGTACAGTTCTCATCGTGGATGATGATGAGGATGTTTTGGAATTGCTCTCAGATATCGTCAAAAAGCAGGGATATAAGGTGATCACCGCAGTAGATGGAAAAGCCGCGATGGAGCAATTTCTGACTCAAAGTCCGATATTAGTCATTGCTGATATCGTGATGCCAGGAATGGATGGTATTGCCTTGGCCCAAGCAATGAAAGAATCTCAAAAAGAGGTTCCCATCATTTTGATTAGCGGAAAATATTTTGATTTGATCGAACATCAAATCACTAAAAAAATATTAGCTGATCATGTACTTTATAAACCAATCGCTCCCGCAGATATTGTTGAGTCCATCGGCTTACTATTGGAAAGCTGATTGCGATGTCTCCCCAAATTCAACTTAAAATGCATGATTCAAAAGCGACAATCATCCCAAATCGAGGGGGTCTGTTGACTTCATTGATTGTAGATGGTCGTGAGGTCCTATTTTTACCGCCTGATTTCAGCAGTCGCGATTCGTCTTGGCCAGGAGGCGGAGTTCCAATTTGCTTCCCGTTTGCAGGACGCGTTTGGAACTCAGGCGTATTGTATCAATATAGACTGGGCGATCAAATCTACCATATGCCTCTCCACGGCTTTGCTTATGCTTGTGAATGGCAAAAAGTCAAACAGACAGACGCTCAGGTACACCTATCCCTAGCCCACAGCGAAGCGAGTCTGAGATTGTTTCCGTTCGAATTTGAATGTCAATTGACATTCACTCTAGGAGCAACTGGAATTGATATTGGATTGCTAATCTTCAATCACAGTAACCATGAAATGCCCGTTGCCCTGGGATGGCACCCTTATTTTAAAATTAATCAAGCCGCGACGACTCAAGTTGGAGTTCCTAGCGCACAATATCACGTGGTGACGCCCAACGGCGCCGCTGGAAAAATTGGCGATACAAATGAGTTTGGACAGGGACCGTGGGCCATTGAGACCCCCATGATGCAAAGCCTCATATTTACGGACTTGCAGAAAGGTTTCGCAACACTGAGTTTAAGTGACATCAAAGAAAATATTCAGATCAGTTTTGGCCCAAAGGACGTCTTTAACCACGTCGTTGTTTGGTCTAATAATTTAGCGGAATTTTACTGCGTTGAACCATGGATGTCTTTGCCCGACGCCGTTAACATTGCATCCGGTTGTCAATGGTTGAAGCCGGGAAAATCACTGCAAACATTGATGTCCATTCAAATAAAAAAACCATGAAATGGAATCGTAATTCCCGTTCATGGTTTTATACTTAGTTAATTTCAGTCCCGCATTTAAGGGCCTACTACAGTAGCACCTCACAAAACATGCGCTAGCATACCAAATTTACTCCAAGCCGTTCCATTCAATATCTTCTTTTGAGATTGTCGGCATTTTCTTTACAAGGGCAGCAGCGCGTTTTTCATTGCGCCTGCGATCTTCGGTATATTTCTTGTATTCCTCAATTGAACGCTTACGAGATTCTTCCTTTCGCTCTTCTTCCTTTTTCAATTCCTCTTGACGCATTTTTTCTTCGTCATCTTTCTGCTTACGGATGGCCTGTTCTTGCTCATCTTGAGCTTTCCATTCCACGTCCAACTTGGATTTGGTGACTTCCGCCTCTTTTTTGACTTTATAAAAGTCGCTTTCTTCAACTAAATCTTTGTCGAGAGTTGCTGCTGGATCAAATGTAGCAACATCTCTGAGTTCTGGTGGAAGAGACATATCAACAGACTCACTTGCACCCGGAGTAGCAGTACTTTTTTCAGTTGCGACGGGTTCTGTCGCAGGCGTTTGCTTTCCTTGGGATGTACAGCGCATTGATAGGCATGAAACGACAATCACACCGGACAATAAGACGTGTGAACGCAATGAAATTGAAAACATAACAACCTCCAGCAAGAGCAACAACGGTTTAGCAGCAGCAACATGTAGCAAAGGCATAAGGCGCCTTCACTGTCACGCTAGCAATCCAGATGCCATGATATCTTATATTCTAACTCTCTAAATTTACTATACCTGCAAATATTTCTAAAGCCTTGCTGTCCAGAATTTAAATCGCAAGCTGGACGACTGTCTAAAACTTGGACACTTTCTAGTTCTATGATTCCTGCTTCAAACTCAGGTTCAAATTCAGTGCCAAACACCCTGCAAGCACGAGACCTCCTCCGACCGAATCAAGCGGGGATATCAACTCCCCGAGAATCCCCCAAGCAACAATTGTAGTCACGACTGGCTCCAATTGACTGAGCAAGCTTGCCTTGGCAAGGCCAATCTCTGGCAAAGCTTCCATAAAGAAAATACGCGCCAAAAAGGGCCCTAAGAAAGCTGCCAAAGCGATCACTAAGCCATCGACCAATGTCGGAACAGAAACATCTTGAGAAAAGCCCATGGCAATCGCATACAATCCAGATAGAGCTAGACTGCGCCACAAAACTAAACTCGAAGAATGAATGCTACCCGCAAGCCTATTGGCAAAAGCCTCTGCGCCCGCAAAACTTGCGCCGCTTGCCAGCATCAAAAGGCCACCTTTTGAGCTAAAAAAAGAATTTGAGAGCCCGCCCTCATTAAATGAGGTTACTTTCGCTCCCATCAGACTCGCCCCTAAAAAAATAAGGCATGCTCCTATTAAATCAAATTTCGTCATGCGCTCACGAAAGACGATCCAGCTGATAATCAAAACAAAAATCAGTTCAATTCTTACAGAAAATGAGGCAACGCCTGCATTCATTAAACGGGTGCCTTCCCAAAAAGTCCAAATAGCTAAAAACGAACAAGCAATGTGCCCGTAAAAAACCAATAGTTTATCTTTTGAGAGAAACTCGATCGGATATTTCTTAAATTTAATCCATATCACAGAAATAAATACAGACATGAGACTCAGAAAAAAAACGTAAGATAAGGACGTGACACCTGCACTGACCAATTTGCCGACGGCAACTGTCACGCCTGCACACACGCCACTCAAAACTGCGAAGGTATAGCCCTTTAAAATTGTGACCTCCAATAATCTTCACTGACTATTGTAGCACGCAATTCTAATTAGGGAGGATTAGAGTGAATTTGATCGATCAATAAATACATCCGAAAAATCTACTCACATCAGCTACCTGAGTGAAAATCTTATGTGTCCTAAAATTGTTACAAATAGCTATTCTTTATAAAAACTTCTAGCCAAAAGTAATAAAGTCTCAACGTGAATGAAGTCTGCATATATAGTGGCATTTAATATCGCTCACCATTTTAAAATCAGTGACGCGAATCAATTCGCTCGGCAAACCCAACCAAACCTATATCCCGCACCAGAATTTAAATCATTCCACCCCTTTTGATCGTCACAGTACCGTAAAATATGCACATCATTTCCATCTCCAAGGGGTTCGGATTTTGCCCATATTTTCTGGCCAGAAGTCCACAAGGCACTTTTTCCAGGATTTTCACTAGTAAGGTTAGCAACCCAGTAAGACGTCGATAGGTTTAAACAAGAATGTTTTGCCACGGCTGTTGTTACGATCCAATTATTTTCGGCAACGGAATCAATATGGACTAGTGCCATTCCATTCTTTTTGCAGTCTTCGCCTGCATCGATTTTCGATTTTGATCCTTTACAAATGAGATATCTTTTACTGTTAAAAGTATCTTCGACACAGTCTTTACTGATACTATTCCCTTCGGATGTTGCTATAATTTCTGGGTCATCCGGATTGGCCATTTCATCATTAGAGGTCGGAACTGATTTACTCTTTTTACTAGTCTCGCCAGTGTCTTTTTTGATGGAACTAGCGCCTGACTGAAATCC
>JAPLFV010000097.1 GCA_026390495.1 Pseudomonadota bacterium
CAACATGATTGTTCCCTTCACATAGAACAGTAGACCGCAACACATTGTCAATCAATGTCGTTTCCGTCAGTAGGTAATTCACAGTACTTTCAGCTTGAGCAAATCCACTTTGAAGTACAGTTAATACAGAAAAAATCATTACAAAAATTTTCATGTGTTTCTCCTTAGTTGCAAGTAATGAATGTCGATGTTGATTTAAGCGCCCCATTTGCTCCAAACAATTTTAGTCTCAGAGGCTGCCTGTATCGATATTCAAGTGAAACCCTCTGACCTTGGAAAATGCCGCTAGAAATGGAAACCACTTGTTCGAAATTAGCCTGGGGATCGTTCACCATTACGGCAGAATGTCCATCTGGCCGAAGCACAGCTTGTAGCGCATTAATATCTATAACGACGTCAAAACTTAGATTTAGCACTTCATGAAGATTTTGGTCAGCAAACTCTGCCAACTGTAAGTTTGTGGACTTTCCTGATAAAAATAGTTTCCCACTAAGTGAACCTCTCTGAAATGAACCAGGTTTCGTTTTAAAGTCGATGGCTGAACAACTTATTGCTGAATCAGGAACACCATGAAAAATAGATGGCAAATTCTTGGTAGAAAAATATTCACCTACTAGCTTCCTGATTGATTTAGATGAAGTGTCGCCATTCGCACGATACTCTCGATACAAAAGCTCATGCGCAATCATTGCAGCTTGATCCTGAAATGACAAATCGTTCCAATAATCACTATCTATGAGTATTTCTTGAGTTTGATCGTTATATACAGCCAACTGCTGCAAAGAACACCCAGCAGGAAAAGTCGGAAGTTCGCCAAAATCGTTGGTCGATTTAAGGTCGGCTCCAGGAGCTAAAAATCTGAAGTTGTCTTGGAATAGCGCCTTAAGCAGGTTGTCCGTATAGTTTGAAATGTAAGCTTCGTCACCAGCTCGCGAACTCCCGGTCACAGTCAAAATCTTAGAAGTGAATTGTAAATAATTACCTCTAAGGCTGCCTAAATCAGCCTCAAGCTGCAATCCACGACTTTCCGCCTCGAATAAATCCAAAAGGCGGACCTTTGATCCGCAAACAATCACTCCAGCACCGCCGGAAGAACTTACACCCGCAAAGGCGTTGCCTGCAAGAAGATAACCAACCAATATTGCTGCCTTAATCGTCCTCATATAACCTCCCTTTAAAATTGAAGAACTACTGGAATTAGTTATATGCGAAGTCTTGCTTGCAAAATAGGCAAATTTAATGAATTTATTATAAGTTTATTGAGTAAAAACTAAATAAACTGAGCCAGGAGCACGAAATGTCAATATTCAGCGCCAGTTGCACGCGAGATTTTGTAAAGAAGAAAATTCATGGTGAGCGAGGATTACGGCAAAGACTACTTAGCATCCTAGGTTGCCAGAGTTCATTTTTATCACAAGTTTTTGCAGAGAAATCGCATTTCAGTCTTGAACATGGAATGCGCATTTGTAGCTTTTTTCATTTGGATTCATCTGAAACCAAATTCTTCCTAACGATGCTGCAAATGGAAAAAGCGGGCTCTTCTGAATTGACAAAATTTTTTAAAAATCAACTACAAGAAATGATTCACCACAGGAATGCGATCTCAAGTCGCATTGGTCCAAAAACACATATCACAGAAGAAGTCTCCGCGCGATATTATAGCAGCTGGTACTACGCGGCCATTCATATCCTTGTGGCATTTGACTTTATAAACTCGAAAGATGACTTAAAGCGATACATGCGCCTTCCGATGCGCATAGTCGAGAGTGCCGTGGAATTTTTGATGATTAACGGACTAGTGAAAATGGAAAACGGAAGTTTGGCAATTGGCACAGCAAATTTACATGTTGATAATCGTAACCCATTTGTAACTAGACACCATTTGAACTGGCGACAAAAAGCAACTCCGATCATAGAACAAAATCTCAGCGAAAATCTACATTATACCAATATAATGGGAATCTCTCGCAAGGACGCAGATTATATCAGGAGCAAAATTCTAGAGCTGATTCAAAGCATTGAGCCGGTTATAAAGAATTCAGAAATTGAATCCCCTTATGTGCTTATTCAAGATTTTTTTCAATTCGATGATCGGTAAAAGCCACGTTTCTGGAGCGAAACTAGTATCGCACCAGAAGCGAACTACACCTAACACCAGCACTAAAGACCAGAAACTCAAATACATTTGCAAATCAACCAAATTATCTGAGCCAAATCCGTTGAACTTAAAGCAGCTAATAAACAGGATCTAAATCGTTGCTTTTATAACTACACCAAACCTCATCACATTCCATTGCTAATATCTATTAAGCAATCCATTTGTCCTCCGATAGACATTTCATGAAATCCTTACCGACAAACAAGACTGCTGCAAAATCACAAAC
>JAPLFV010000150.1 GCA_026390495.1 Pseudomonadota bacterium
AATAAAAAACTCTACAGTACTGAACCAAAGTGTAAACAGTACGAGTCCAGTGTGATGAGTGATTGTTTCCAATCCAAATGCCTCGTAGAAAATACTATGATTCAATACCAAGCTCATCAGATAGAATGTTGCAAGCGACATTAAAAGCCCTCGGATCAGTCCATACCTAACATGATGTAATTTGAAATGACCAAGTTCGTGGGCAAGGACGGCAGTAACTTCCTGGGCGGACATGTCAGCAAGCAAAGTGTCAAACAAAACAATCCTTTTCTTTCCAAAAATTCCCGTAAAATATGCATTCCCATGAGCAGAGCGTTTTGAAGCATCCATGACAAAAATACCATCTGTTGAAAAACCAATTTTGCTCGCAAGCGAATTGATTTTGTCCTTTAACTCCCCATCTTCCAATGGGCGGAATTTATTGAACAGTGGCGCAAGCAATGTCGGGTAGAGCCATGAAGTGATGATGCTAAAGATTGATATAAAAAGCCACGCCCATATCCACCACAGATCACCGGTGGCACCCATGATCCAAAGAATGGTTCCCAGAAGTGGCACTCCAATCACGACTCCCAATATTGTAGCTTTTGCCAAATCTATCAGATAGCCGCCTATTGTTTGCTTATTGAAACCAAACTTCTCTTCAATAACAAAGGTATTGTAAAGGCTAAATGGCAAGGAGAGTGCTTGCGACCCGATCATCAAAATCGCGAAAAATAAAATACCGACAAGAATTTCTTCTGAACCTGAGTTGAGACCTAATATTTTTTGCCCCCAGTTTCGCGCAAATTGCTCACAATAAAAAATGCCTTTCAATCCAATAAAAAGAATAAAGCATAAAAAAGTGAAAGAGTTTCTGATCCGGGAAAATTTGTAACGGACTGCGGAGTAAGCTGCGCTCTTATTCATATCTTCGCTGGATATCCCCAACTCCGTTCGCGCCATTTCTTGTCGGTTGGTGTCACTCCAATATCTTGCGTTGAGCCTTGAAAGACTCGATTCAAGAATATGCTGAATCAATTTTAACATGAGAAAGAGATGTAAAATGTTTTGTGGAGACCAGTTTTGAGTCAGAAATTGGTTCATAGTTAGATACCCTTTATCAACCTCGAAACAGTTGAATGAAAAATTAAAAACTTAAAACTCAAGTAAATCACAATACAGAGTCTTAAAGAGTCCTATATCTGATTTTAATAATCAACTAAAAACAATAATTAATCCAATATTATTATTATGTTATAAAAAATTGCTTTATATAACCCGTGAATTTAACGAAGGACATTTGGGCCATTGCTGAATAATTTCTGCGTTTATTGAATTAAATCCTATTGAGATAAAAGGGAGGGGTCGTGCGAAAGCTCGTTGGTGATTTGGCTCCTTCGCCATTGATAAATTCATCGATTGCATTTCTACCCGCAGTGATCGGATTTGGCTTTTACACTGTTTCTGGTGTGACCGAAATTAATCTACCTGCCTGCTTAGTTATCATTTTTATTGCCATGGCAAACGTTACTTTCTGCCGTGTTTGGCATCGCATTGATACCTATCTTTTTCGATTGGCAATTCTTTACGGTTATGTGCCATTTCAATGGATTTACCTGTTTGCAATTACAGGATTCTATTTTAATCCTTTCAATGGTCAGGTCTTATCACTTCTGATTTTTGCGCTGTGCTCTGGAATGACCGTTATGGCGATACTGTACTTCAAAACAAGAATGGATGTTAGTTCTGGAGCATTTGCGATTAAGGGGATTTCCGTCGCAGCATTATGGGGCTCAGCAGCATTTAGCGACGGCACATTGCATACCTTTGTTAATAACGACCAAGTTCAAGTGGAAGAGATTAAGACTCAGTCTGATTCAACTAACCTCTTGCTGTCCGATTCGCAGTTTGTTGGTGAAAAGATGATTCAGAAAAAGAGTTCCTTATCGCGAAAAGCTAGGTTTGATAAGGCCTGTGGATTTTCTAGTGCTCGATCACCAATTGATTTAGACCCAAAAACTCAAGGCGGTAGGTCTAGAATTGAATTGAGTGAACTCAAAACAAACGTTTTGGTGTCAAGAGGAGTTGACACCCTCTTCTTAGGGGATATTTCGAATGA
>JAPLFV010000012.1:0-10374 GCA_026390495.1 Pseudomonadota bacterium
AATTGGTGTTTATCATGGAGTTGTAAAAGTGCACCCAGAAGTTAGCGCTAAATTTAAAATTTGGGTTGTTGAACCACAATAGAATTCTCTTTTTTATGTTTAGATTATCCCGCAGTGGTTCTTTTGCAACCTCGCGGGATTTTTTTCTATAGTTAGATTCTGCTGAAAAAGAGTGATTTCTGCGTTATTTCGTCGAAAAAAAATGCTCGAGTATGTTGAATACACTCCGCTTTTTTTTCTCCTCGTGCCTTGAACTAGCCCTTATTCAGCAGAATCTAGTTACTGCATAAGCTAATTTAGGCAGTTGATCTTCTAAATTACATTTGATCTAGTGCACTATCATAAATTGTAAATGAGGATTTTATTTTGGCGTCATTTGTTCCTCCTCATTCCTTGGAAGCTGAGAAGGCTGTTCTTGGAGCGTTGTTAAAAGAACCTACATTGCTCAATGTGGTGTCTGATCTATTGCTTCCAGAACATTTTTTTTCCGATGTTCATCGTCAGATTTTTGACGCTATGGTGCAGTTGGATGCGGTAGGTGAACCCTCCGATATTGTGACTGTTGCGGAGAAATTAAGAGGCGGAGACTCTCAGGAGGTCAGCCCTGGTTTTTTGATAGAATTGACGGAATCTGCACCAGTAGCTCAAAACCTTCTATATTATGCGAACATTGTTAGGAAGCATTCGAATCTTCGTCGTGTCATATCGCTTTGCCAAAATACTATTGGAAGGGCTACGAATAATGACGGAGATATTGGTGAGTTTCTAGATAGTATTGAGAAAGAGATCATTTCAATCGTAAATGATCAAGACAGACAGGGTGGGATTATCTCAGCTGTTCAAGTGCTTGAAGATACGATTATTGAATTAGAAGAAAAATTGAAGCTTGCGGGTCAGCCAACGGGGACTCCAAGTGGATTTACTGATTTTGATGCGATGACTGGTGGATTTCAAAACAGTGATTTAATTATTTTGGCTGCGCGGCCAGCTATGGGGAAGACAGCCCTTATGCTTAACTTTGCGTCTAATGCTGCAAAAAATGGAAAGCCAACCGTTGTTTTCAGCTTAGAGATGTCAAAAAATCAGTTAATGACTCGACTGCTGTCGGCAGAAGCTAGAGTGGATTCATCAAAATTGCGTCGAGGAGAGCTATCAGATGATGAATTAAATCGTTTGCATGTAGCTAGTAGGACGATTGCCTCTCTTCCAATTGGTATTGACGAGACTGGTGGTATTACGTTGATGGAATTAAGGTCCCGGTGCCGCAGATGGAAGAAGGATCACGGCCTAGGATTGGTGGTCATTGACTACCTTCAATTGATGGGTGCAACCTCAAAGAGAGCTGATAGCCGTGAGCGTGAAATTGCCGAATTGTCTGGAGGGCTGAAAGCCTTAGCCAAAGAGCTGCAGGTACCTGTGATTGCACTTGCGCAGTTAAATCGAGGCCCAGACCAAAGGACAGATCACAGACCAAAATCAAGCGATCTGCGGGAGTCTGGATCACTTGAACAGGATGCAGATTTGATTATGTTTATTTATAGGGACGAGTATTACAATCCCAACAGTGAGGATCGTGGAAAGGCCGAAGTCATCATTGCAAAAAATCGCCATGGAAGTGTCGACACAATAAAACTCGCTTATCAAGCAAACTATGTGAGTTTTTATAATCTTTTAAAATAAATATGATTCTTGTATTTTAAAATTTCTATTAATTATAAATTTATATAGTCCAGTTAAAATTCGGTATCATTTCAATAAATCGATATGGATTTTGAACAAATAATTCTATCAATATTCCTCGAATGGCAATAGTTGAAGAGGTTGACAGTCGCCTCAAGGACCTGTGAAAGGAATTCTGATTCATTGCATAGAAAATTTGTATTTGTGTTATCCCACAAGCAGGTCGAAAGCAGGTTACTTGATTTCGATTGCACAAAGAGAATTTTTTTGTAGGAAGGGTGGGAGCAAAAGCCTGGGTAATAACAAGAAAAGGCATGATAAATCATGCCTTTTTCTGAAAAAAACGGACAATCAAGATTTGATTGTATGCATTTTCATTTTCTTGCGAAGCGTATTCCGGTTAATACCTAGTACGCGACTAGCTTGAACTTGATTGCCACCCATTCGGCGGAGAATTTGAGTAAGCAATGGCTTCTCAACTTTTCCAAGAATGAGATCGTGTAGGTCCTCAGGATAAACTCCGCCTACTTGATCCAAAAACCTCGAAATCTTGTGTTCGACAATTGATTCAAGGGAAAATGAATCTAGCTTTGTCGTGAACTCAAGGTCGTTTGAAAAAGGTAGGCTAACTGGTAACCTAGCAGATTCAACATCGAGTTTGGATGGGTTAAAGGTTTTTACTGATGCGCCGATGGGCGCCGACACTGAACTTGTTGAGCTGTACATTTCCAAGGTGGATTCTCCGCTAGAATTCAACACGTTATACACAGGACCCTTTTATTTAAAGTACACGCTTTGCTTGGTCTGCAACAAAGTGGAACAATTAACTAGCAAGGTACTTGGATAGTGTCAATGCATTGAACGATAAAAATGTGAAGTTTTAAAATATATTTTGCTTGATTTTGTCAAATTGAATGAAATTTAATTTAGAATGGTAAAGTCAGATAAAAATCTGAAATTGAGTGTCTAGGGCTTGCCTCTATTGAAATCGTGATTATGATACCGGAGTTGAAATTTAACTGCCGGAGAGAAACATGGACGATAGAAGCAATCAGGAATCTACTCAAGTTGATAGCAAATCCCCTACCACCTCATCAGTAGGTTCACAGGTAGAAGTTGGAATCCCAGAAGATGGGTCAGCAGTCGCGTCAAATAGCAATGCTGAGAAAGATCGTGATTCAGAATTTGAAAGATGTGAAAAGGAACTTGTTGAGTACAAGGATAGATATTTGCGGACGGTTGCTGAGATGGACAATATGCGGAAACGTTTGGAACGTGAGAAGCAAGATTTTCTGAAATATTCCAGTGAATCTATTTTAAAGGATATGATTCCAATATTGGACAGTTTAGATAAAGCCTTGCCTACGGACAAAACAGTTGACGCTGCAGTTGCAAGTTATGTTGAAGGTGTTGCCATGGTTCAGAAGCAGTTTTTACAAATGCTTGCTAAACATGGTTTAGAGCCGGTCGATGCTTTGAATAAAAATTTTGATCCAAATTTTCATCAAGCTATTCAACGTATAGAGTCGAAAGAAGCAACTGTGGAGAAAGTTGTTGCAGAGTTCGCAAAAGGGTATTCGTTGTACGGGCGGCTGTTAAGGCCTTCTATGGTCAGCGTTGAAGTCCCCTGTTAACTTGGACTTGTGAGTTTACCGAAAGCCATCTTTTCATTTTAATTGACCTATTTACGTAATCTTTCGTGATAGGTCAAATTAGACCTCTCCCTTCATTTTCTGAACGCGATTAAGCTTTACCTCAATTTCTCCGATCAACTCAGTGAAGATTGATCAGAGAAATAAATGACAAGTTATGCCAGTCGATAAAGTTTAAATGAAATTGAATAGAGGAGATACTATGAGTGTAAATGATCAAAGTCAGCTAGTGGAGAGCCCTCAAAATTTACCCCTCCTTCCACTGAAAGACATTGTGGTTTTTCCTCACATGATTGTGCCTGTATTTATTAATGAGGACTTGTGTATAAACGCTGTAGATAATGCTGTCGCCAATTCTAGAAAGATATTTCTATCAGCATTCAAAGTCGCTGGCGAAGAAGGAGATGGACTGGAATGTTCTCTCGAAGCGCCATTTGATGTCTACACAATCGGTACTGTCTGTACTGTAATGAGAACGAGAAAATTACCAGATGGAAGGATGAAAGTACTAGTTCAAGGCTTATACAAAGCAAAGGTAAGCGAGCTTATTTCCTCCGAGAATTTTCCTTTGGTTCACGTCCAACCACATACTGATTCAAAAATGGCTGGCTCAACGGCCGAATTGGAAGCATTAGTTCGTGCAGTTCGCGAGAATTTAGAGAAAGTTGTAAGCTTAGGAAAAGTCCTCTCACCAGATATTCTAATGATTTTAGACGATGTATCTGATCCTGCAAGGTTGTCCGATTTAGTTGCTTCAAATCTCGGCCTGAAGGTCGTTGATGCTCAAAAAATTCTGGCTGTGCAAAGTCCCCTGGATAGACTGCAAAAAGTTCATCAATATTTGTCCCGTGAAATAGAAGTTTACCAAATGCAAGTTAGAATTCAGTCCCAAGCGAAAGAAGAAATTGGGCGAATGCAACGCGAACATTATTTGCGTGAGCAAATGAAAGTTATAAAAACTGAACTTGGAGATACCGACGGGAAGGATGAACTAGACGCGTTGTGGAAAAAACTGGAGGCAAGTAAGGTAACCGATGAAGCTAGAGAAGAAGTAACAAGGCAATTGCGTCGATTAGAGCGCATGCACGCAGATACTAGTGAAGCAGCGTTAACAAGAACTCACGTCGAAGCCATTTTGTCTCTGCCTTGGGGTAAGAAATCAGAAGAAATGTTGGATTTGGCTAAGACTAAGGAAATTCTTGATAGTGATCACTATGGACTTGACCAAGTGAAGGACAGGTTGATTGAGTTTTTGGCAGTGAAGAAATTGAATCCTAAAGCGAAGAGTCCAATTTTGTGTTTTGTGGGACCTCCCGGTGTTGGTAAAACCAGTCTTGGCAAGTCGATTGCTAAATCAATGGGGCGCGCCTTTTCTAGAATCGCCCTTGGTGGGGTACGAGATGAAGCAGAAGTAAGAGGACATAGAAAAACGTATGTTGGCGCATACCCTGGCCGAGTTATGGCTAGCATCAAACAAGCTCAGACGTCAAATCCGGTGATTATGTTAGATGAGATTGATAAACTTGGAAGCGATCATCGAGGTGATCCCTCTAGCGCATTATTGGAAGTACTGGATCCTGAACAAAACAAAAATTTTGTAGATCATTATTTAGGGATTAGCTTTGATCTTTCCGATGTAACATTTATTGCAAATGCAAATACTTTGGACACCATACCCGCTCCTCTACGTGATCGGTTAGAGATTATTGAAGTATCAGGTTATAGCGAGGAAGAGAAATTGATTATTTCTAATCAATTTATTATTCCAAAATTGATTAAGGAAATGGGATTGGCAGACGCCAATATCGTATTTTCCAAACCTTCGGTGACTTCAGTAATTAATGGTTATACCCGCGAAAGTGGTCTGAGAAGTTTAGAAAAGCAATTGGCAAACGTATGCAGAAAGTTAGCGCGCGAGTTTGCAGAAAAGGGCGCCCTAACAGGAGCAGAAGGTGAAAAGGGTCAGTTTAAGTTAACTCCTGCATTGATATCTAAACACTTGGGTGTTTCTAAATTTGGAGATAATTTCTATCATCAAGAAGCTATGAAAGGAGTTTCTCTAGGACTGGCTTACACTCAGTACGGAGGTGAAGTTCTGGCAATTGAAACTAACTTATTGCCTTCAAATGGATCAAAACTTGTTCTCACGGGCCAATTGGGCGATGTAATGAAAGAGTCTGCCCATGCTGCATTTAGTTTCATTAAATCAAGATGTGAACAATTTGGTATTGATCCAGCTATTTTAGAAAAAAATGAAATTCACGTTCACATTCCTGCTGGTGCGGTTCCAAAAGACGGCCCAAGCGCGGGAATTACATTGGCCACTTCTATGCTATCCGCATTGTTAGGTAAGGCTCCTGCGGCAAAGGTTGCTATGACTGGGGAGATAACCTTGCATGGTATGGTTTTGCCGATTGGTGGACTACGTGAGAAGCTATTGGCTGCACAGCGAGAAGGAATTGAAATGGTTATTGCGCCAATCAAAAATCGTCAAAATTTTGACGTACTTCCGGCATCAATAAAAAAGAAAATCAAAATGGAGTTTGTAAAAAATTATTTTGAAGTATTTGAAATTATGTTTGCGAAATCAATGCCGACTGCCAAACCCGTTCCTCTTAAAAATCTGAAATCAGTGGGGAGGAGGAAGCAGGAAGATTTGGCAAGTTGATAAATTAAGCCAGTCGTTTGATAACTAGTAAGTCCAGGACGTTTAAATTGTCGTCCTGGACTTTCTCTTTTATGGAAATCGCATTAAAATATATAATGGGCGATAATTTAACCTTAAATTTGAGGTCACTTATGAATGAATATATGAGGCGAGCACTTAAAGTTCTGGGCTATGGTATAATTTGGGTTTTTGTCTTATCGATTCGAATTCAGGGGCGAACTATTTTTCATTATGCAAACAATATACTTGTACAAAATCGGATAGTTGCGGCGATTGATGAGACTTTGAGTGATGGAGTGGACGCGGTTTTCTCCAAAGTCTCAAACTCCTTCAACTCCTTAACGGGCAACGAAAAGAAGATTTGAGAATAAATACTGGACTCCAAAATATTCATTGAACTCGCATATCCAGGTAAAAATGTGATAAATGCTTAGGCGGTAAGTTGCCAGTCGATATGAAGATTTTTGGGGGATGTTTAAATGTCGATTTTAAAAGTAGTTGAATGGCCTGCAAAAGTTCTAGAAACTCCAGCAGAGACCGTGACGAAGTTTGATGATTCATTGAGAGCTTTTGTCAATGATATGTTTGAGACTATGTTTGCTTCAAAGGGAATAGGACTTGCCGCTAATCAGGTTGGAGACCTTCGAAGGGTCATCACTATTGAAATTCCTTATGCTAAGGAAGATGCCGAATCTGAAGCCACAAAAATGTGGTGGCATGATAAAAGATTCACCTTTATTAATCCAATAATAGTTAAGAAATCGGGCAGAATTAGCTGGCAAGAAGGCTGCCTTAGCTTTCCTGAAGTTTATGATTTCGTCGATAGATCAGCTGAGGTGTGGATAAAAGCTCAAGATGAATTTGGCAAGGATTTTGAAGTACATGCCACAGATCTTTTTGCAGTTTGTTTACAACATGAGATTGATCACATTGATGGAGTCGTGTTTTTTAAGCGAATGAGCCGACTCAAGGCTGAAAGGGTTCGGAACAAAATGTTGAAGAGGGGTAAGCTTGATGTCGATGAAAAGAACGTTTAAATTGGCCCCAAGTGTTTTAGCTGCTGATCCCTTAAATCTGTTAAAAGAAATTCAAACTGTAGAAGACGCTGGAGTGGATTGGCATCATATAGACGTCATGGATGGTCATTTCGTGCCAAATTTGACAATGGGCCCACCTTTAGTTGCAGCTTTAAGAGCAAAAACTAAATTGGTACTAGATGTGCATTTAATGGTAACAAATCCGGATGAGGTCTTTTCTCAATACGTTTCAGCAGGCGCGGACATGTTAAGCTTTCATGTTGAAGCCGCAAAACATCCTCACAGAATTATTCAGGGTATTCATGAGTTAGGTTGCAAAGCCGGTATCGCTTTAAACCCAGGCACTCCTTTAGAATTTGTTTATCCCCTACTTCCATATTTGGACATGGTTTTGTTGATGTCGGTGAACCCAGGCTTTGGTGGGCAAAAATTTATACCAGAGACGATCGATCGCATTAAGCAGTTAGTTGCTCATTTGGAGATTAAATCGGAGAAAGATCGGGTTTTAATTCAAGTTGACGGCGGCATCGTGCTTGATAACTTACAGCAAGTCCTTGAAGCTGGTGCCAATGTTATTGTTGCAGGAACCGCGATATATGGAGCAGTTGATAGAAAAAATTCTGTCGGAAAGTTCCGCGGTCTATAAGTCTCCTGAATTCTATTTGCAAGTATTGGAGTCGTATGAATTTTTCTTTGGGTGAAAAAAATTTAACATGGGAAATTTTGACATCTCTATCTAGCTGTCCTAACCCGAAAATGCAAGTTTCAGAATCTTCATGGAAACGCCTAGATGATTTTAGAATTGTAGTGGATAAAGTGATAAATAGTGGTGACGTTGTGTATGGTATTAATACCGGGTTTGGTTTTCTGTCGGATGTAAAGATAGAGCGCGAAAACCTTTCTAAACTTCAAATGAACTTAATCTTAAGTCACGCCTGTGGTGTAGGAGAATTGGCTAGCGACGAATTGGTTCGTGCCTTATTGATATTGAGAGCTCATACCTTTTTGATTGGTCATAGTGCTGTTCGCCGAAAAACTGTGGAAACAATACTTGAGTTTTTAAAGCATGACATTTTGCCGGTAGTGCCGATGCAGGGTAGTGTTGGAGCTTCTGGAGATCTAGCCCCTCTTTCTCACTTGGCAATGGGTCTCATTGGAAAAGGCAAAGTGAAGTTTCGGGGGAATATTGTAACCTGTGCCGAAGCCTTAAAAATAACGGGAGTCCAACCTCTTGTTCCAGAAGCAAAAGAAGGCTTGTCGTTGATCAATGGTACGCAGTTTATGACCGTGATTGCAGCATTTGTTCTGCGTGATGCAAGGGCAATATTGAGATCCGCTGATATTATTTCCGCCCTCAGCCTTGATGCCATTAGAGGAACCGATCTCGCCTATGCTGAGTCTATCCATGAAGTTCGTTTGCAAAAAGGTCAAAGGAAAGTTGCAGCAAATCTCAGACATATTTTTTCCAAGACAGACGATCAGATTAGATCCAGTCATCTTCATTGTGCTAAAGTGCAGGACCCATATAGCTTTAGGTGTATTCCACAGGTACACGGCGCATCTCGAGATGCATTTGACTACTGTGAGATTCAAGTTAATAACGAACTGAATAGTGTAACAGACAATCCATTGGTATTTTTAGATGGTACAATTGTTTCTGGAGGAAATTTTCACGGACAGCCGATTGCAATCGCAATGGATTTTCTTGCAATTGCAATATCTGAGATCGGATCAATTTCTGAACGGCGAATCGAAAAATTGACAAATCCCCATATGAGTGGACTGCCGGCATTTGTTATTGCGGATTCAGGTCTAAACAGTGGTTTTATGATCCCTCATGTAGTTGCAGCTTCGCTGGCATCTGAGAATAAGATTCTGTGTCATCCCGCTTCAGTGGACAGTATTCCTACCTCCGCAGACAAAGAGGACCACGTGAGTATGGGGCCAATAGCGGCCAGAAAGGCAAAGCAAGTCTGTCAACATGTAATGGATATTTTGAGCATTGAATGTTTGACGGCCGCGCAGGGTATCGATCTTCTTAAGCCACTAAATTTAGGTGCAATTTTGGGAGAGGTACATAGGAAAGTTAGAAGCCTATCGCCCGAATTAACTGGAGATCGATCTCTTTATGAGGATATAAGATTTGTCTCGTCCTGGATTATTGATGACGGACCGTATAAGATAATAATCAAACACTGCCCTAATTTTGCGTGAGGTTTATATATTTATGCTTAAAAATTTATTGAGGGCCTTTGTTTTGTTAGTTTTGGTGATAGCTCAGGTTGATGTTAATGCAAATGAGTTGGCTCAGAATGGGAAGATTGAGAGAATCGGTGGCGACTTTCTGGTGAAGTCGATCCATCGAAAATCAGATGGCTCGTTTGCGATTGTTTTTGAATCTGAAAGCCCTCAAGCTAAATTTAAGACATTAAATTTGGAAAGTGCCCACGTTCATGTGGCTATTGTTGAAAAATCTAAAATTCGGTTGAGTGCAGATGTCATTGATATTGATGGAACATCTGCAAACGTTTCTCAGGTTGTATTGTTTTTGCCTGGTAGGGAAGGTCGAACTCCAATATGGATGTTGTCAAAATCGGCTCGTCCGAAGGGCCCACCATCGAAGTTGATTGAAATGCATGTGCCCAGTACTGATTATCAGCTAATGTGAGAGTTAAATTCTTCTGAAATATTGTGTGATTATTATGTCTTTGCGTTTAAATAACTTGAGTTGGGTGGAATAGACCCTTTTTTTCGTTCAGACTTTTAAGCAGAAAAGTTTTAAGCAGAAAGTTTAATTTTTTCATCAATCTGATTAAAAATGAGATCCTTTTTCGATTGTCCCTGATGCGAGGCAATTTCTTGAAGTTGCCTTTTGGACCTGGGGTCATCAAGCAATTGGTCTTTGAAAATATTTAATTTTCTCCACCACCATTTTGCTGCTAGTACCCCTGCCCTATCGTATATATCGTCATTGGAATAGGTAGTCGAACTATCGATGGCTAACCTAGCCAGTGGCAGCGCATGATAAGCGCCAGTCTGTATTTTAAGCAATAGCATAGCGGCAATTATTTTATCGAATTCGGATTGGAGCTCTAAATCAAATTTTGAAATAAATCGATTTTGCTCCAATTTGAAATGAATTTCCCTAAAATGGCTTACCTCTTCCGCGACCACCAAAAATAGCCCAAGATTGGAAGAATCTAAGCAATTGATTGGAGATTCCAATTCTTTGTAAATATCAAGAAACGCCTTTGAAAATTTTATTCCTAAAAATGCCTCATTATTAGATTGCCTCAATTCAGTTGCGGCTATTCTTTCTTCGGAGGATTCGATTTCA
>JAPLFV010000012.1:10384-15150 GCA_026390495.1 Pseudomonadota bacterium
TAGATTTTGTTAAATAGAATTCATCCAACAATGAGTTTATATAAGCCGCAATTTTTATAGTTTTATTGTTCATGTCATTGTTTGAAATGTATGATCATTGGCGTTCATTGCGCGATCTTGTATGGCGCGGATATTGGAGTTATGCCGAATTCCTGTAGAATGGCTCGAAGTCTATCTGATCCACACCGATTCCAGCGATCATAGATGTTCAAGATATCTGAAGCTTTATAGGTGGACGTAGAATCCGAGGCCTGCGCAACTACGTCTACAAATTGAATAAATTTGTTTGAAAGTTCAGAAAGAGTCGATGAATGGTTAGCGTCCTTTGAGTTGGAAAGAATAGATGCTTGGTGGTACGCCGATGACCCCATCATGATGAAGTAATTTATATCGAAGGTTTTTTGATTGAAATAGTCTTGAAAGAACCCGGTGATATATAGACTTGTATCTCCGAGGCGCCGATACATGCCTGCTTGCTTAGCCTCCGGAGCCTCTACAATTTGCTTTAGAAGTAAAACCAAAGGAGTACTCAATACGTCTCCTTGAAAATCTTCATTTACAGTCTTTGGGTTGATAAACTCAATAAGCAGATTTACTAAATAAAATTCGACGTCGTCGTTTAGGTTCACATTCAATTGTTGGGATGCACTATTAATGCGCTCACGGAAGAAAGATTGTGGCGTCAAGCTAAGATCTAAAAATTCATTTTCGCTCATAATTATAGCTCCGAATCTTTGGCATTCAATTTAAAATCAAAACTGAAAAAATTCGTCACTCCCAAATATATTTTCCCATTGACTGGCTGGTCAGGCAAGCTTTTGGACAAGGGTATCATCGGCATTTTTGAAAAATCATTTAGCCATATTATAAGTTCATAAATTAATTACTTTTTTTAATGATTTTATGTTGCTCAGGCATATGCTATTCTTCAAAAGGAATGGGTGTGCGATGATCAATTTGGCCGTTTTTCGGCAGTATTAATATGGCGAGGCAATTCGTTGGGAAATATCAAAAAAAATGAGACTTCGTCCAACGCTTCGCAACAGTTGGCCGATAGTATTGTGTCACCTAGTGATAAGCTTGGCCTTGAGGACATTGTCCATATCACCAACCGAATCGGCCTAGAGTACGTGACTGCGAAGAAGCAGGCAGAACGCTTGGAGTTAATGAAAAACACAGTAAGGGCAAAGATAAGCATTCGTCTTGATAGTGATTCTTTATCGGAAGCCAAGCTAAAACGGTTAATGGAGACAGATTCAGAATATATCGAGTTTTTGGATGCTTTGTGTGAGGCAAAGTTAGAGGCAGATAAACTTAGAGTGAGATATGAATCCTATAAAAATTTGTTTGATGCTCGAAGAAGTCTTTTAAGTTATCAAAAAGCTGAAATGAAATTAATTTGATATTAAAATTTGAATTGGTTGCAAGGCAAAGAATTTAATTATTCTGTGATTTCCCCAATTTTTTCCTTAGCTTTGGCTAAAGACAAAATCCTGTCTTTAGCATCAGATACCATGTCTATCAACTCTGGGTCGGTAGCGGAATTTTTGCGAAAATAATTTAAATGCCTTAGTGCTTTTTGAGGATTGGTTTTTTCAAGTGCTTTACCCAGAAAGTAATGTCCTTCAAACATTTTAGGCTTAACTCTGACGGCCCTTTCCATGTAGTCAATGGCCTCTTGCGTTTTACCTTGCTCCAAACTAATTTTGCCTAAGCCGAAGAGCGCTCCCGCCAACATGGGTTGAGATTTCAATGCTGCACGGAAAACAGTTTGGGCACCGACGGAATCTCCCTTAGAGTAGAGAATTTCAGCCTCAACACTTTGAAAGTAAGGAGCAGATGAGCTGGGCGCCTTCACTGAGTATTTACGAAGTATGTTGAGGGCATCATTTTCTCTTTTCAATTTCATTAGAACTCTAGCTACAATTATTGGAATTTGATCATCATTAGGGCTGATTGTAAGAGCCTTTTGAGCAACAGATAAGGCCTCAGAATAGAAGCGAGTTTTGTGATAACTCCAAGCAAGAGATTTTAATGCTCTAAGGTCGTCTTTTTGAATCGTGAGTGCCATCTTATATCTGAAAATTGCATCGGCGTATTTATCGGTTGCTCTATACGCCTCGGCCAAGTAATAGTTTGCGTCAAAATTTCGATCAAAAGACGCAATACACTTTTCTAAATTAATAATTGCACCGCCGAAGTCTCCGGCCTTTACGTAGACTATTCCAAGATTTCTTAGTGCAACAGAATGTGAGGAATCAATGGCCAGGGCTTTTCGATATGACTCCATGGCTTCACGAAGCAGTCCATCGCGAGCGAACTGATTTCCTGAACTTAGATACACTGCAAGCTGAGAATCAACACTATCAGTGGATGGAGATTGCTTTCTTTCGGTTACGCTAATTGCAGAACTGCTATTCTCCGGTTTACTTTGAATAGTAATGCAAGAGGCAAACGACAGAAGACAAACAATTGCTTGAAGTCTTAGATAGAAGGGTAACAATGGCATATAGGTTAACCTAGAATTTAGGACTTAGTCTTTAGTATAAAATTCTTCAAAAAGTGACCAGCATCGCATATCCGACGAGTAAAAAGCCAAGTTTATTTGAGTTCCTCGCCACTCCTTGTAAGAGGCCGCTCGATATGAATAGTATCGCAAATTCATAGCACCTGAACGCCCTGATACCAGCCCATCTGGAGTAGGCATAAAATCGTCAAGATAATAGCATTCATTTGCGTTATTTTTTAAATAAGGAAGTTGAACTGCTTGAGAGGTCGTTGATGGAGCAAATAGAACTGTTTTGCAGCCTCCAAAAATGATGGATCCGACTGTGATCAATAAGATACCACTGACAAACCTTAAATTATCAGTTAGATTTTTGATCATAAGCCCTCGATTTCTGTGTTTTCTTTTTTGTCTGCTCTGTCCAAGAGCGAATCGGTATTTTTTCAAGAGGCTTTAAAATACCAAGTTTAGGAAGGTGCAATTTAATGAGAAAAGCGCAATTGATTTCAATACTAAGCTTAACTGCCTGTGTAACATCAAATCCATCAAATACTGGCACCAATTGGAAGGGGTTGGAAGACTCAAAAAGTATTAAATGCGAATCCTGGCCAATGGCTGAAAAGGATTTTAACATTGACGCCGTAGAGCCAATAATTGCAAAAGATAGAGCAAAAAATGGGATAGTTGCAAGCGTTCGACAAAGAAATTCTAGCCTCCAAACTGTATTTATCCCTCTTGATGCAAACGCAAACTTAGAAACTGGGTCTGCGTCGATTTTGCCATTGAATCAAAATAGTCGCGTTTTAAGTGGTTGGATATTTAAGGATGAGCCATTAGTTTTAGTTGCGACTAAGCAGGGAAGTCGGTCCTATCTGGAGGTAAGGTCTGTAATTGACAACAAAGTGAAAGCCAAAAGTGCCTTTGTTATTGATGGTGAGTTAACCGATGGCAGTGTTTTGATAGATGACAGAAATGCTTGGATTACTGTTAAGTCTAGCGAGTATTCGACTTCTTTTGCATCATTGGATATGTCTTCTGAAAAATGGGAATTTAAGAAATTGAATTTTGAGAGTGAGATTCGAGGGGCGAAACTTGTTTCTGATCGGGTTAACAAGAAGTTATTTTTAATTGAGCCTGTGCAAAATGACAAAGCAATTGAATTGAAAATAAATTCAATTGGTTTAAAGGATTCAAAAATCATAAATAAAATGACCATTAAAGTGAACCCAGGTGAGAATATTGAAAGTTTAGCTTTTTTTGATCATTCAAATTTAGTTTTTTCGATGATCGTTGGAGACTCAATGGTTGGCCAGGCTAGATTGTATGTCGGAGAGATTGTCGATTTGGAGGCTCATCCATCCGTAAAGTGGGAACAAAAAAAGGACCTACCTGATTTGCATGTCAGCGACGTCGTGTTTGTAGAAAATTCAAAGAAAATGTCATTTTTATACCTCAAATGGCTGAATGAACAATCGACAATTGACCTCTATGAAATAGGGGCTAAAAGCGCAAACTTATTGGGTCAATTTGGTGTTCTTAGTCGCGGATCTCTTGTGACGCATGCCTTTCAGGTTGAAAGTGGTGTTACTTCTGTTATTGTCCGCCAAAAGGAAAAAGACATATGGACTTACAAAATTTGCAGTCTCGACACAAAATAGGTGCATGCGTGATTGGTAGGCGTGAGTTGGTTGAGTTTGCGCGAGATATTAAGTTTTCACACACTATTTTTTCCCTTCCATTTGTTGTCGTTGGATTGATAATTGCAAATGTCGAGTTTCCAACTGTCAGGAACGCCTTTATAATTTTGTTGTGTATGGTATCTGCTAGGTCCTTTGCGATGGGAATGAATCGCTTTTTAGATGCAGGTCTGGATGGTCAAAATCTTAGAACAGCGGTTAGAGCGATTCCCCAAGGTCGCTTGTCAAAGAATACCAGTATCTATATCAACCTTTGCTTCGCACTGACCTTCATCGGTGGCTCTTTTTTACTATCGCCTTTGGCCGGGGTCTTAAGTCTCCCGCTACTTGTGATCTTGGGACTTTATTCGATGATGAAACGTTGGACTATATTTACTCATTTCTATTTGGGCCTTTGCCTAGGATTGGCTACAATTGCAGCTGAATTGGCATTGGCAGGTCGAGTTGGGCATCTAAATATTTTATTGGGTCTTTCAATATTATTTTGGGTGGCTGGATTTGATATCTTATATTCTACTCAAGATATAGACATTGATCGTAAGTTTAAGCTGTATAGCTTTCCT
>JAPLFV010000387.1 GCA_026390495.1 Pseudomonadota bacterium
TCTTATCCAAAGATCTAAATTTATTAAAGATTTTTCTACTCCTCATGGAGGTTAGAAATATCTCTCATGCTGCCAAACGCTTGAATCTAACACAGCCTGCGGTTTCAAAGTCCCTTTCTAAGTTGCGCGAGGAGTTTTCTGATCCTCTATTTATGCGAGCGTCTACAGGTATTATTCCAACCGAGAAAGCAGTTTTGATGGAAGAACAGATTCGCTCCTATTTTGATGGAATCTCGAAAGTGTATGTTCGCGATGAGACTTTTGATCCCCAATTGGCACGTGGAATTGTTAGGATCGCGACAACAGACTATTTTGAGCAAGTCTGTTGGATTGATATCGTCACCATGTTGATGGGCAAAGCCCCTAATTTGACATTTGTGACTCAACAAGTTGGTTCTCAGATTCCCTATAGCGACATGCGAGATGGAACAATCCAGTTGGCAATCGCTGGCTATTTCTCTGAGCTGCCAAAAGGAGTCATGCTTCAACAGTTATTTGTGGATGAGTTCAAATCTGCCGTTCGAAAGAATCATCCTCTGATTGCTGATGAGATTGACTTTAAACAGTTCATGGCATGTAAACATGCCATGGTATCGCCTCGAGGCGATCTTTCAAGTAGTGTTAAAAAATCTGTGAAGGAGTCAGGGCGCGATCGCGAGGTCGGCGCATCGGTTTCTAGCTTTATGTCGAGTGTTTCACTAGTATCAAAAAGTGATTTGATTCTGACGACTCCAGGTCGTTTGATTGATAAGTTTGCGAAGCATTGGGGTCTCAAAGTTTTCAAACCACCGCTCAAGCTTGAAAAAATCAGAGTCTCCCAAGTTTGGCATGAGAGATATCAGTTTGATCCACTGCATTCATGGCTTCGCAAGGAAATCTATGACTTCTGCCGAAGAATGAAATAGACAAATCATTGAGCTACTCGAAAGGTGCTATTATTTTCATTTTTCAACACCTCAAGTCAAAAAAAGTTGCTTTTTATAAAACTATATGGTTAAACGATTGGCTATTGGTGAGGCGAGTGTTAATGAAATCGCGGAACCCTTTCTAACTCAAATGAGTTTGCCTGCCGTTACGAAGCATTTGAAGGTTTTGGAAAAGGCTCACCTCATCACAAAATCTCGAAATGCTCAATGGAGGCCGTGCAAAATAAATGGCGAACCTCTGAAAGTAGTCGATGATTGGGTCAACCAGTATCGCCAATACTGGGAGGAAAGTTTTGATCGTTTGGAAGCTTATCTGAAAACAGTCACTACAAATCCAGACAAAAAGTCACAGAAATCTAAATTAGGCAAAGGGATCAGGAATGAACAAAAGGGACAAAGACCAGGACAGCAGAAAAGCAGATTCAAAAAAAATAAGGCCAAATGAGATCAATATCGTTCGCGTCTATGACGCTCCTGTAAAGACTGTTTGGAATGCATGGACTGATCCTGAGCAAGCAGCAAAATGGTGGGGCCCTCGGGGCTTTACAATTACGACGCATAACAAAGATCTACGAGCAGGCGGCAGCTGGGATTACACGATGCATGGACCAGACGGTGTCGACTATCCAAATTTAACAAAGTATTTTGAAGTCGAAACCTATACAAAGCTTGTTTATGATCATGGCGGCAGCAAAGACAGACCCCCACTGTTTCGAGTGACCGTATTGTTTAGCGAAGATCAAGGCAAGACGACTATGGATATGACCATGTCTTTTGCGACTCCGGAGATTGCAGCAGAAACTAAGAAGTTTATTAAGAAAGCTAACGGTGATTCAACTTGGGATCGATTGGCGGAATATTTGTGTAAAGAGTCCAGTGGCAAAGAGCTATTCGTGATCAATCGAGCCTTTGATGCACCTATAAATGTAATGTTTGAGATGTGGTCTGATCCCAAGCACCTTGCTAAGTGGGTGCCTCCGACTGGATTTTCAATGGAGTACCTGAAAGCAGATATTCGCCCCGGCGGTCGAAGTTTCTATCGAATGTTTGGCAACGGAATCGAGATGTATGGGCAAGCAAACTACATTGAATTGGTGAAGCCTAATCGAATTGTTTATTCACAGAATTTTTGCGACAAAGATGGCAATATGTCTCGTCATCCGATGGCACCTACTTGGCCTGCGACTATGTTAACCAAAATTACATTGGCAGAGGAAGATACCAATAAAACTCGAGTGACAATCGCTTGGGAGTGTCTTACGCCATTTTCTGCTGAAGAGATTGCTACGTTCATTGCTGGAAGGCCAGGAATGACTGGTGGGTGGACCGGTTCACTTGATAAGCTCGAGGATTATCTATCGAAGTTGTAGTTTTTTTTGATTCAGAAATCGTATGACTTTGAATCAAATGACTGCTGTAAAGAATAGCGCTCAATAGTGATCAATTGATTGATATCATTTGTGTGAGCATTGCGGCCCGTTCAGTATGTTGAGCCTTTTTCCAGCCAAAGCTGATGAACTTCGGGCCAGGTTGGAATCTGCGATGACGTATAGCCGAAGGTTTTTCCAGTGGCAATTCTGCGGAAGACCTTGATTGCTTTTAGATGACTTCCGGAATAAATATAGGCAGACATAGCTTCTTTGTTTTTCCAAACAGTGAGTGTGTGCTGGATGCCATTAATCTTCTTAACTTCAGAGACTAGAAGTCCAACGGCTTTATCAGCCTGGATCTTACTCGGTATCGCGTAGCGCCAAAACAGGATCATTCCGAAAATGCCTTTTGGCTGTAAACCAGTAATCGAAACATAAAACTGCGACGGTAATTTGCTTTTTTCGGCATTCATTTTAACAAGCCCTTGAGTTAGATTTCAGATCTTAGCCAGATGTCCATATGAAAAGGTGTATGCACAATTGTTCGAAGAATTTAACTCAATAGACCTAATGCTTTCTGCGAGCATAAAAAAACAAACCAA
>JAPLFV010000363.1:0-3588 GCA_026390495.1 Pseudomonadota bacterium
CACGATGATAGGTCGCATGTTTTATATCTAATCTTTAAACAAACAACAAATGTGGCTTAAAAAACCTTTGCCGCTAACAAATCATGCATGCGGATAATGCCTACAAGCTCTTTAGACTTATCATCTTGTAAGACAAATAGACTTGTGATTTGATTTTTTTCCATAAGAGAAAAGGCATCTAGCGCAAGAACATGCGCTTCAACTGTCTTAGGCTTTTGGGTCATAAATTGACTCGCAGTCATTTGAAGGCCGCCCGATCCAAGTTTCTGAATGGCTCTTCGAATATCTCCATCTGAAATGGCGCCAATCAATTTATGGTCTGAAGACAATACAGGAACAATCCCAAAATTATTTTTTGTTACGGCCGCGAGTACAGAATAAAAGTCGGATGTTTCAAAAACAGCGTCAGAAGTTAAATTAATTTCCCTCATATGGTCTGATACCATTGATAATTTTCGACCCAAAGTTCCACCGGGGTGCAAACTTGCGAAGTCCACTTCAGTAAATCCCTTTTGATACATCAATGATATTGCTAAAGCATCTCCCAACGCCATAGCCACAGAAGTAGATGCTGTCGGAGCTAAATTTAGAGGACAAACTTCTCGATTAATCGAGCCATCGATTACTTTATCCGACAGCTTTGCTAAACTTGAGTCAAGTTTCCCAGTGATACTCGCCACAAAGCAACCAAGCCTTTTTGCGTGTTTTGCTACGTTGACAACCTCGGAAGTTTCGCCACCAAAAGCAATTGCGAGCAGTGCATCCTGATCCGTAAGTACGCCTAAATCTCCATGCAAAGCTTCCGACGGATGTAGAAACACCGATGATGTGCCTGTGCTAGCCAAAGTTGCTGCAACCTTTCTTGCTACATGCCCGGATTTCCCCAAACCCGAAACAACAACTTTACCGCGTATAGTCGCTATACTTTGAACAATAGAATAAAAATCGTCACTGATTTTTGTCGATGCTTCTTTAATGGCATCTGCTTCCGCGACCAATCCCTTTTTAGCTATATTAATCAATTCTGAGGAACTAAGTTTTTTTTGAGGCTTCATTAAATAAACCTTAACATTGCGGTAAAAGCGAATCTATCTGAGACAAAAAACACCGAGTCACCTAACTCCCAACGAGCCTTATTTACGATATCGAATTGCTGCATTTACAAAATCCCTAAATAAAGGGTGGGCATTTGTCGGTCTACTTTTCAACTCTGGATGAAACTGACAAGCAACAAACCACGGATGCCCCTGTAGCTCCATCATCTCAACCAACTCTTGGTCAGGAGACATCCCTGAGAAAACCATCCCATTTTTTACAAAGACGTCTCTGTAGCTATTATTAAACTCAAACCTATGCCTGTGACGCTCACCAATAGAAGAAACACCATATGCATGAAACGCCTTAGTTCCATCTTTTACTTGGCAGGGAAATGATCCAAGCCGCATGCTCGCACCTTTCGCCTTAACCTGCTTTTGACTTTCCATTAAATGGATTACTTGATTTGGAGTTGTTTCTGAAAACTCTTGGCTATTGGCGTCTTTCAGTCCAATCACATTTCTGGCAAATTCAATTGCGGCAACTTGCATGCCTAAACAAATTCCAAAAAATGGAACTTGGTTTTCTCGAGCGTATTTTATGGCCGTAATTTTACCTTCTACGCCTCTATTTCCAAAACCTCCTGGCACTAAGATACCAGCATATTTTGATAATTTTTCATTAACATTTTTGGAATCAATTTCGTCAGAATCAATAAAATCAATTTCCATTTTTGCACGATTGACGATTCCGGCATGAATCAAACTCTCAGTGACAGACTTATAGCTATCGACGACTCCAACATATTTTCCAACAACAGCTATTTTTGAAACAACTTCGGGGTTGTCTAAACTGTGGACGATACGACGCCAAGCAGATAGATCTGGCGCTCCTGTCCATATATTCAAAGAATCTACAATAGCTTGATCAAAACCTTGCTCATTCATAAGTAGGGGGAGTCGATATATACTCTCTGCATCAAGTGCCTCAAAAACTCGGTCTGAACGTACATTACAAAATTGCGCGATTTTCTTCAGCTGATCGGTTGGGATTTTGCGATCACTTCTACAAACAAGAATATCAGGTTGAATTCCAATTTGTCTTAAATCTCTCACTGAATGTTGAGTGGGCTTCGTCTTGAGCTCATGAGCAGCTGCAATATAGGGAACTAGAGTCAGATGAATATAAAGACAATTTTCAGAACCTAAGTCATAGCGAATTTGGCGGATAGCTTCCAAAAACGGCTGACTCTCAATATCTCCAACAGTTCCACCGATCTCGACAATTGCAATGTCTGCTCCCTGCGCCGAAGCAAACATAAACTCCTTAATTTGATCTGTAATATGGGGGATAACTTGAACCGTTCCTCCCAGATAGTCGCCTTTGCGTTCCTTATTTAAAACCGTGTCATAAACTCTGCCGGCAGAAAAGCTATTTGCTCGCGTCAGTGTGGCTGATGTAAATCTTTCATAATGACCCAAATCCAAATCAGTCTCTGCACCGTCTTCAGTTACAAAAACTTCGCCGTGTTGGTGTGGACTCATTGTTCCTGGATCAATATTGAGATAGGGGTCGTCCTTAGTCAGAGATACCTTCAACCCTCTAGTTTCGAGTAGCGCACCAGCGCTTGCACCAACTATGCCTTTTCCGAGAGAAGAAACAACACCACCAGTGACAAAAATAAATTTGGTCCGCTGCCTTTGTTGACGCATAGTTCACTCTTATTCGCTTGAGGTTAATATAGGGCGGGGTAGGCCCAAGGTCAAAGGGATCAATATCCCAAACTTCTGTCCTTGGAAGTAGATACTATGCGAGCGGTTGAATTTTCGTCAAGCACAAAGCCATTTCCAACAAAATTGAATGTTCAAAATTGAGATTTCAATCAAGTTCGACAATGCTTTTATAAAATGACATTTATTATTTTTTCGCAAAATCCAACATAAAACATTGACAAATAGTGGATCCATTTAAATCCACCCATAACAGCTATCCCCATTAGTATAAAAAAGGAGTATGGGGCTATTGCCGACTCAAATTGTTCGAAGGAATTTCTCGGCATCACAATTCTCAAAATTGAAGAACCGTCCAAAGGGGGGAGTGGTATAAGATTGAAGAAAGCAAGTACCGCATTAACTGTGGCAAACGCGGCAAGTAGTTTTATCAATGGAAAGAGGAAACTACCTTCCGGAATTAGATTCGCTCCGAAAATTATATAGAGCTTATAGGTAAGAATAGACAGAAAACACATTATAAGGTTCGATCCAGGGCCTGCCATAGCCACTAAAAAAGAATCAAAGGGTGGATTTTTAAAATACCGTTCATCTACCGGAACAGGTTTTGCCCAACCAATAATTGGTAGGCTCATCATCATGGCTCCTAGGGGTAAAATTATAGTTCCGACCAAATCTGCATGGGCAGCTGGGTTCAATGACAAGCGACCCTCTAAATATGCAGTTCGATCCCCCCTCAAATTTGCCACTAATGCATGAGCAGCTTCGTGAAAAGTAAGAGCCAAAAGCATGGCTAAAAAATAAGTTAATATCTGAGCAAAAT
>JAPLFV010000363.1:3670-15329 GCA_026390495.1 Pseudomonadota bacterium
ATATACATTTGTCATAATTTTAAAAGTTTTAAGCCATTGGTAACTGATCTAGGACTCATATGAACACCAAGAATCCTTAATGCAATATCAACCTTAAGGCACAATAACTCCGCTGAGCCGGGGTGGCAATTCTACAAATTTCATAATTCTGATATTATTGACAAAGATTAATTGTCAGCTGGCTTCCAAAACAATCGTGAGAGTTTAATTTGGTCTGTACAAAATCGATTTTTATGGAAAAAATTCAATTGAATAGAACTTTTGCAAGGGTTTTAGGCATCTATATACTGATGTCATTGAACTCTTGTTTTCTTGCTCCGAAACTAACTCCATCCAAAAGGCTTAACCAGTCAAAAGCCGAGAATGCGTTCGCGAATGGTGGATTTATCGTTGAAAGAACTGTCGATGAGACAGGTGCAACTTTACGATTCGAAACAAAAGTTAATAGTTTCTGTCAGGTTTCGTTCTATTCGCAGGAAACAAAACCCGAGCCGTCTCCTTCATCGTTGAATTGGGTCGATTGCAAATCACCTCAACCCGGGAGACTCTTTACCGAGTCGGTGACTGGGTTAGATCCAAAAATCTTGTACGTTTTCTTGGTTAAAATGTGGGGTGAAAACTCCAAAGCTGAGAATGCGCGGCCAGTAATGGTACGAGAAAACCCATCCCCCGGGGACGCCAATGTGTCCTACATACTTCAATTGGACACGACTACAGGAGGAGCGCTGTTTAGATCAATAAAGTTTCCCGAAAGTATTGATGCTATCAAACAAAAACATGTGGCTTCTGAATCTTGCTCGATTAAATCGGCGCTAAATTACGGCTTGGCAATGCAATCTCCCCCCGGAGACATGGTCATTTCCAGAATTTCATCTCGAGGAATGTTTTTGGGAGCTTCTGAGTTTGCTGTTAAACCTGAGGGATCTAGAGTCATCAATTCAGGAAAAATCAATATGGAGACCGATGAATGGGTCGTATCAATCCAAACAGCAGAAAGCTCTGGTTCTATAAGATTTAAGAAACCCGCAGTTTTGAAAACAGCAACTCTAAAGCAATCGACTACAATTACCCAAGACTTCAACGAGCGAACTTTGGAAGACATCGATATGCCTGGCATAAAATTAAGCGCGACTCAGGACCTTTCAGTGACCTGGTCTAACTCAATTCCAGCAGAATCCGCATCAAATGTTCATATTATATCTATTATTTCCCATGCAGGCGGGGATTCAATCGTTTGTGCCGTCAGTGGGGATTTATCGACTGTAACTATCAGCAAAGATCTATTGGCCAAAATGCCAAAAGGTCGCGGCTACATTTCATTGAGAATTGATCAATTTCAGGAAAAAACATCGAAACGTTGGGCCGCAATTACGAGCGATTGGCGTTCTTTGGCGATCGTTTTTTAGAAAGAAATAATACTGATTTTTAACACACAAAAAATTTATCAAAGCTTTTAGACTATGATCTAGTATTCAATATTAAATCGACAATTTTAGTTGCAAATAATGGAGAAAGCGTTATCCCGCTTTTATAGTAACCGGTATTTAATATTATCCTGTGGTGCGAATCTAAAAATCGGACAATCGGCAATCTAGATTTTCCTCGAACGCGAACCCCCCATCGAAACTCTAAATGATCCATATCAACAACTCCGATTTTTATTCCCGATTTATTGAGAAATCTTTCAAACATTTGTTTTAAATCAGGTCGAGGCACTTCTTGAATGTCCGGCAAATCATTATGACTATCTGACGTCGATCCAATCATTAAATATCCGTTATAAAAACTGACTGCTGACAATTCCTTCACGAACGCCAAATTAGGCATATTGCATCTCTTCAATGATTTCATAGTGTATCCAGACACATTTATCTCCACTCCTGCTTTCCAATGAAACACCATTCTGATTTAAATTTATTGATGATAAATCGAAGTCCTCAACCGTACAAACTCCTGTTCTAGCGCAGGCTAATTGTAAGGCGCGCAGGTAAACATCAGGGTCGATCCAAAAATCTTCTGGATACAATTGCAAATAGAAACTTTTTTCAAAGGCATCTATGGCGTTTTTCTTTACTTCTTCTACAGCAAAGGCCCCTAAAAAACGGGCCTTATAAGCCCTATGCTGTTCGAATGAAAAGAGATCCTTAGAAAGGAAGTTTTCATAAACCCCTTTAATACAAGGTACTTCTATTTCTGATAACTCTTCTACCGTTTTGAGCCAAGTTAAAAACCGTTGATGCCCCAGCATTTTCAATGAAAACAGTTCCTGATCAGCTTCCAAAAGCCCTTTGATTGTAGATACTCCTTGCGCAGAACAAGAAGCCTTTAATTTATCATCTCTGCGCGAAAGAACAGAGACTCGAAACCCTTGCATCGCCAGTTTTAAAGCAGATGTTAGTCCGGCAAATCCATCGCCGACGACGCCAAGATGTTCATTTGCAAAAATTGTGGGTGCCATGGATTGTATTTCTTTGGTACTGGAAGGCGCTTTCTTGTGCCTGCTCTATTTAATTCTAAGTTTTCGATGCGGCTGAAATGTACTCTTGAGATATTTTAAAGAACGACTTTCTAAATGCTTTCATTTGACTAAGATTGCCAACCCTAGATTTTTCGACTCGATTCGTCAATAGAACGAGATAGCTGCAGTTATTCGGATTAATCCACAAAGAGGTGCCGGTAAAGCCCCAATGACCTAGTGAGTTTCCAGATCCAAATTCAAAAGAGGCCTCGTCGCGCCCGGTTCTAAAACCAAATGCAGAATCATTATTAAACTCATGAGCATAATGACAGTTGAGCTTCCAAATTTTTTGGCCTATGTCACTCTTAAAAAAGGCCTCTAAATATCTCACGATATCATTAACTGAACCGAAAAGTCCGGAGTGCAGGGTGAAACCGCCCAATGCCCAAGCATTCTCATCATGAACTTCTCCCAGGAGTATTCGATTTCTTATATAACAAAAGCCCGTTGATACACATTTAGAGAGATCTTTCAAATTAGAGGCGGGTCTAGGTGCCTGGGAAATTTCTAATTTTAATTCCGAAGCTAAAAACTCTCCCCAAAGTGTCTCTAAATTTATATTTTTCGTCTTTTGAAGAATGTGACCAAGCAAAATAAATGTAATGTCGGAGTAAACATTTTTGCCAATATTTGGTCGATCTCTCAGCGCTTCAAAAAGCGGAATCTCAATTGCGCGCTGATTCGATTTTTCGTCAGAAACATAGAAATTCTTCCAAAAAGGAAGCCCCGCCTCATGGCGGATGACATCTTTAAAATTTAATTCTTTAGCCAACTCAATTCCCAAGAACGAGTTCCCTGAAAACAGATTTTGAAGGTTTTCATTTTCAAATTGATTATTTAATGTTGCGTGACGCAAAACTAGTGGAGTTCCGCAAATTGCTTTCGTCACACTTGAAAGATCAAAAACCAAGTCACTAGCATTTAGATCTAGAGACTTGGTTTGCATTTTGAATTTTGATTGGGGTAAAAATCCTACTGCATAGGCACAATGGGTAAAAAGACCTTGCAATTTCGCCGCTTCAACACAACTTTCTAATTTATTCTGATAGGAAGTTGCATCAAAGCTCACAAAGTCTTACACCTCTTCGCCTTCAAACTGAATGACCTTACAGACGCTTATGACTTTTTCGCCATCTGCGACATTAATCAATTTGACGCCTTGCGTGTGTCTACTGATGACACCCAATTCATTCACATTAAATCGGACAAGATTTCCGCCTGAAGTCATGATCATGATGTCGTCATTTTCTCCGACTTGAAGAATTCCAATCACAAGTCCATTTCTTTCACTAACTTTGATCGTGTAAATTCCTTTTCCACCTCGGGTCTGTTGTCGATACTCATCAAGTGGGCTACGTTTTCCAAATCCGTTTTCACAAACTGTTAATATAGAAGAATCGCCATCGATAACCTCCATACCAATAACGGAATCTTCCTCTTCACCAAACCTAACGCCGGTTACTCCGCGAGCACTTCGACCCATTGGGCGAGTTTCATCTTCATTAAATCGAATCGCTTTTCCTTGTTTTGTAGCAATAATAATGTCGTTCTTACCGTTGGTAATTGCACAAGAAACTAAGGTGTCGCCATCTTCTAGTTTCAAGCCAATAATCCCGGATGTTCGAATATTATCGTATGCCATCAGTTCGGTCTTCTTGATGTAGCCTTGTGCTGTAACACTAACGATGAATAGCCCTTCTGAGAAGGCTTTGACAGGAAGCACAGACACAACTTTTTCACCTTCTTCTAATTTGACAATATTGGCGAAATGTTTGCCTTTGCTTCGCAGTGGAGCTTCAGGAACTTGATAGACTTTAATATCGTAAACTCGGCCTTTGTTAGTGAAACACAACAAAGATTGATGGTTTGATGTCATGAAGAGGCTTTTTACGACGTCTTCCTCTTTCGTGAGCATTCCGCTCTTGCCTTTGCCACCACGTTTTTGGGCGCGAATTTCAGTTAACGGTGTTCGTTTGATGTAGCCTGCATGGGTAACAGTTACGGCTACCTCTTCATCTGCAACCAAGCTTTCCATTGTAAATTCATCAGCAGAATCTGCAATGATTTCGGTTTTTCGCGCGTCACCAAATCTTTCTTTCAACTGGCCGATATCTTCAACAATGATGGATGTGACTCTAGAAGGAGTCGCTAAGATATCTTGCAAATCAGCAATAAGGGCCATCGTTTCGGTATATTCCGCAACAATTTTATCTCGCTCCAAACCGGTCAATTTGGAAAGACGCATTTCCAAAATCGCTTTTGCTTGGATATCAGAAAGACTAAATCTTGTGACCAACTGCTCATGAGCAACTTGCGCATCAGAAGATTTACGAATTGTTGAAACAACTTCGTCAATGCTTTCAACCGCGATTTTTAAACCAAGCAAAATATGGCCTTTTGCTTCGGCTTGACGCAATTCGTACGATGTTTTGCGAACAATAACTTCTCTTCTATGAAGATAGAATTGTTCTAGTAGGATTTTTAAATTGACCAGGCGAGGAGCGCCGTTTACAAGGCAAACCATGTTAACACCGAAAGATGTTTGCAGCGGTGTTTGCTTGTAAAGATTATTTAACATGATTTCGGCCATCTCGCCTTTTTTAAGCTCGACGACAACCCGAATTTCATCCTCGGCAGATTCATCACGAAGATCTGAAATTCCTTCTATTTTTTTCTCGCGGACGAGATCTGCAATTCTTTCAATAAGTCGAGCTTTATTAACTTGATAAGGAATCTCAGTAATGATGATTCTTTCGCGTCCATTGCTCTTAGGAATCTCTTCAATATGAGATTTAGCTCGCATAATAATGGAACCACGGCCCGTCAAAAATGCTTCGCGTATTCCTGTTATTCCAACGATTTGGGCACGTGTTGGAAAATCTGGACCTTGAACTATTTTCATTAATTCTTCGATGCGAACATCGGGTTGTTCAATTATCAACAAAAGGGCATCTAGCACTTCTGTCAAATTGTGCGGAGGAATATTGGTTGCCATTCCAACTGCAATACCAGATGCACCATTGACTAGAAGCTGCGGCAATCTGGTTGGTAGGACTAAAGGCTCTTCTTCTTTATTATCGTAGTTTGGGCCAAAATCCACAGTCTCTTTATCGATATCGCTGAGCAACAGTTCTGCAATTTCTGCAAGCCGGCTTTCTGTATAACGCATGGCCGCCGCGGAATCACCGTCGATAGAACCGAAGTTACCTTGCCCATCAACAAGCGTATAACGCATTGCAAAATCTTGGGCCAATCGAACAAGGGCTTCGTATACAGAGGAGTCACCGTGAGGGTGATATTTACCAATTACATCCCCGACAATCCTTGCAGATTTCAAATATGGTCTGTTGTGGTAATTTTTCAGTCCATGCATCGCGTATAGAATACGTCTATGAACAGGCTTCAATCCATCTCGGACATCGGGCAAGGCGCGAGATACAATAACGCTCATTGAATAGTCCAAAAAGGACGTTTTCATTTCGTCTTCAATTTTAATCGGAATAACTGAATTTATTGCTTCCATAATTCCTCTATATTAATGCGTCAACATGTCGAAAATTTAGTCGAAATTTAAATATCCAAATTCTTTACATTAAGTGCGTTTTTTTGAATGAATTCTCTTCGCGGATCTACGTCATCACCCATCAAAGTTGAGAATAAAGTATCTGCTTCCATCGCATCTTCTACTTCAACCTGCAACAAAGTGCGTCTAGCAACTTGCATGGTCGTTTCGCCAAGTTGATCTGGGTTCATTTCTCCCAAACCTTTGTAGCGTTGCACATAAGCGCCCTTACGTCCTTCTTCTACAATGAAGTTCTTAAGCTCCGCTAAACTTTGAATGACTCCGCGTTTACCGCCTGCCGCATCGTCAGAATCATCTGCATTAGCTTCATCTTTTTTGGATGGTTTCGTCAAAGACCAATTAAATGGTGCTTGAGCAATTTCATTCATTTGCTTACTGAGTCGACGCAATTCGACAATTTCACCTGCAGCAAAAATCGATGCGTCTATCATGGATGTTTGCGGAATATCTCTTTCTCGAGTTTCAATGGCAATTTTATAGCGACTGTATTCAGGGTCAAAGATAACTTTTGTCGATGCCCATGCTCTCGTTGAATTCTCCTGAATAAACTTCACGACACGACCAGCCAAAGCAGTTGCCGCTTCCTCAGAAGCTAAATCTTGGGGGCCGACGTTTTCGTTTTGAATCATAAATTCAATAATGCCACGAGCTCGTCTTCTACTTCCCATATCTAACAACATCAAATAGCGATGTAATTTAGAAATGAGTGATCCTAGAACGTTTCGATCAATCGTTCTTCCAAGTTGATCTTTTATTTCAATATTCGCCATGCCTGCATCACTTAAAAACTCCAACAATGCAGCATCGTCTTTTAGATATCTCTCTACTTTGCCCTTTTTGTATTTATACAAAGGCGGTTGAGCAATATACAAATAGCCTCGCTCAATCAGCTGGGGCATTTGTCTAAAAAAGAAAGTCAGCAAAAGAGTTCGAATATGGGCACCGTCGACGTCCGCGTCAGTCATCAAAATAATTTTATGATATCTCAATTTTGTGACATCAAAATCTTCTCGTCCAATTCCAGTTCCCAATGCTTGAATTAATAGTTTAATTTCTTGGCTGGATAGCATTTTGTCATATCGAGCTTTTTCAACATTAAGAATTTTTCCACGCAATGGAAGTACCGCTTGAGTTTTTCGATCTCGAGCTTGCTTAGCTGAGCCACCCGCACTATCACCCTCGACAAGAAACAATTCACACATAGAGGGGTCTTTTTCTTGGCAGTCAGCCATTTTGCCAGGCAATCCAGCAAAATCTAGTGCACCTTTACGTCGAGTCAATTCGCGTGCTTTTTTTGCCGCCAATCTTGCTCGAGCTGCATCGATAATTTTACCGACTATTTTTCTGCCAACATCCGGATTTTCATCGAAATAAACTGTTAGTTTATCTTGAACTACTTGTTCAACCCAGGGGCGAACCTCAGTATTTCCTAATTTAGTCTTTGTTTGGCCTTGAAATTCAGGGTTTTTAACGCGCACAGCGATAACGCCACACAATCCTTCTCGAATATCGTCCCCAGTAATTCCTTCTTTGAACTGCTTTAATGCACCTGATTTTTCGGCAAAATTATTGATAACTCTTGTCAAAGAAGCACGAAGACCAGTGACGTGGGTTCCGCCTTCATGAGTTGAAATGTTATTCACATATGAAAAGAAACTCTCTGAATAAGAGTCGGTCCATTGCAAGCTGCAATCAACGACAAAAATGACTTTATCACCCTCTTTTTGAGTGCCTTTGATCGTCATTGGTTTTTGATGTAATGGGTTTTTTCCTTTGACTAGATACTCACAAAATGAAGTTATTCCACCTTCAAAATGAAATGAACTTGTTTCATCAGTTCGTTCATCTGTCAAAACTAACTCAAGGCCTTGATTAAGAAAGGCCAGCTCTCTAAATCTTTTTGCGAGTGTATCAAAGACGAAGTTTGTATCCGGAAAAATTTCAGAATCTGGTTTGAATTTAGTTAGAGTTCCACGAATATCCGTTGTGCCAATGACTGAAACGGGACCATCAGGAAGCCCTCGTTTATAGCCTTGCATATGAACTTTGCCGTTAGATCTTACTTCGACGCGGCAGTATTCAGACAATGCATTAACTACCGATGCTCCTACTCCGTGAAGACCGCCGGAAAATGCGAAAGCTTTATCATCAAATTTTCCGCCGGCATGCAGAACAGTCATTACTATTTCAAGTGCAGACTTATTCTCTTTTTTGTGCATTTCTACTGGTATGCCTCGACCATTATCTTTTACAGATAAACTTCCATCGAGATGAATCGTCACATCGATTTTATTGCAATGTCCACCCATAGCTTCATCGATTGAGTTATCAACAATTTCATAAACTAAATGATGAAGTCCATCAATTGAGGTGGATCCAATGTACATTCCTGGTCTTTTTCGAACAGCTTCAAGACCTTCTAAAACTTGAATGTTGTCTGCGGTATACTGATTTCCATCTGGGGCGAGCGACTCGGTTTCTGTCATTGAATGAATCCCTTCTTCAAATACTTACAAAAATTTCTAAATTGCCAACCTAATCAAGACCATTTCTAAGTCTGTAATCATTTTGTTAAATTCTATTGACCGACCTGTAAGTCAAGCCTTACGCATGTGCGTCATTTGTGCCGCCTGTTATAGGAACCAAAACATGTTTGGTTCTGCAATCCGCCGGTTCACCGTACGGTGTCAACACCATCGGATCCTCACTGTCTTTAAATTGCAGCGCTAATTTTTCCGATGCAGTAACACTGACGATGTCAGATAAATATTTGCCATTGATTACGAGATCACATCGAGGGCCATGATAGCCTTCTAGTTGAATTTTTTCTCGTCCTTCTGAATTGGCAATATTCTTCGAACTTAGCGTAAGTGATGAATCTGAAAAGCTCAACTGCAAAACACGACCTTTGTCAGATGCTAATAAAACACGCTTTGCAACACCCTGTACATGTGTTCGACTAACCAACACGCCTGGTTGTTTCATTTCTGGGATAACGGAAGCATAATTAGGGTACTTTATTGAAGATAATCTAATAAATATTAGATAGTTAGGAACTTGTGCAATGAGTGTGGATAGATCGTCTGCTACTGATAATTTTACAGTTTCAAAACCTTCGGACGCAAATCTGCTCAATTCGGCAAGTGCTCGTTTACTGAGACTAATTCCGGTTTTTAAAAAACTATCTGGCATATCGGTTCGAACATCGCAATAACTTAAACGAAATGAGTCCGTTCCCACTAAACGCAATGTGTCTTTTTGAGTGCCAATGCGGTGTAGGTATGCAACTTGGCCAAAATTTCTAGTAGAATCAGGAGAAATGCAGGAATCAATCTGATCAATCATGTATGAAATTTTGGCAACAGGTAATACTGCTGCATTTTCATACTGAACTTCTGGGGGGTTTCGCCATTGTGCTTCATCGATAATTGGAAGTTTCATGGAAAATTCATTTTTTGGTCCTGCAAGAATTTTCAAAAACGACTCATCCGTTTCCAATGATACAAGGCCATCAGGCAATTCTCGAACAACATCCGAAAACAATTTTGCAGGTACAAAAACAACACCCTCAGTAGCAATCTGTGCAGGTAAGTCATTAAAAATTGCAAGACCTTGATCAGCGGCAGTCACATGAAGGCGGCCGTCTTGGGCCTTGAGCCCAATTTGCGCCTGACTTCTTTCCGCCATTGCTCCTTGAACTCTTGAGGTTGCTAAATTTAACAATGAACGTTCAATTTTAATTTTGATGGCCATGGTTGCTCCTGTACTTTGACTTTATATCGATTGAGTTTGAGTTATGTGTAATTAAATTTACTTATGAATAATAGTATTAGTAGTAGGCATAGTCATTTTTGTTTAAAAGATTGTATGTCGTTGTATTTATTAAGTGATTTGTTGTGTTTCTGCTCTGTATAGCATGGGGAGTCTTTCGTTTCTAATGTTGAATAGATTTTCATTTTCCAACTCACTTTCATTTCATGAACAAAGATAAACAAAGAAACTGGACTCACTTTCACAGGGTATCAACAAATTTATCCACAGTTAATGCCTCTGTTCGAGCTGTCGTTGTAAGGTATCCACTGTTGCTCTAAGATCCAGATCAACTGCCATGGCTGTTTCGATTTTTTTAACATTGTGCAGCACAGTGGTATGGTCTTTACCACCAAATCTTTGACCAAGTTCTGGTAACGATGAAGTTGTTAGCTTGCGAGAAAGAAACATGGCGATTTGTCTTGGATGAGCTACGGCGATGTGTTTCTTTTTTGACTTTAGATCGGATACTTTTATTTTAAAATGGTCTGCGACAGTTTTCTGTATCTCATCTACAGACAAAGTTTTAGGGGCCTCTACGAAAAAGATGTCTTGAAATGCTTTTTGGGCCAAAGAAAGATTCATTTGCTCGCCTTGAAACTGAGCGAAGGCGTGGAGTCTTTGTAAGTTACCTTCTAAATCGCGAACGCTTTTTTTGGTATGTTTACCAATATAATCAGCAACTTCAGGAGTTAATTTGATGCCCATATTTGCAGCTTTCTTATGCAGAATTTCGATTCTGTGCTCTAAGTCCGGCAATTGAATGTCGGCAATAAGTCCCCATTGGAATCGAGATCTTAGACGCTCTTCGATATCTGGAATTCCATGTGGCAAGATATCCGATGTCATCACGATTTGTTTTTTAGCCGCATAGAGTGTGTTGAATGTATGAAAAAACTCTTCTTGGGTTACCTTTTTATTTCCTGATAAAAACTGGATGTCATCGATTAAAAGGACATCACACATGCGGTATTTGCGGCGAAATTCGTGCATTTTAGTTGGATTGGATCTTGCGAACCTTAAGCAGTAGGTGAGCTCCTGCATAAATTGTTCTGAAGTTGTGTATGTGACATTGGTACTTGGATATTTTTTTAGAACCTCATTGGCAACTGCATGCAATAGATGTGTTTTACCAAGACCAGTGCCGCCACATAAAAATAGCGGGTTGTAAAATTGACCTGGTTTTGCAGCTACAGCTTGGGCTGTGGTCATCGCAAACTGATTGCTTGGACCTTTCACAAATGACTCAAATGTATAGGCCGTATTAGGTCCGTGCTCTCTTGCTAACGACCGACTAAAAACTTGGGTACTTGGCGATTCTTGAGTTAGAGATAAATTTGATTCTGTTTCTAAAGACAGGCTAGTGTCTTCAAAATCCTCGGTGTATGCAGAATCGGGTACTTCGGGCATTCCATCTAGATCAAAAGCTAGAGAAAAATTGTCGAGGCCAAGCTCGGCTTTTGTACGTTCAATGATTGGTAAGAAATCATCATGGATTCGTTGATAAAATAATGCATTTGGCATTCTTACATGAAGAATTCTACCATCGTAATTTGTCGTTGCTAAAGGAGCAATCCAGGTGGTGTACTCACGCGCAGGAAGCTGTGCCTTAAGCGCTTGCTTTAATAGATCCCAATGAGTTTGTTGATGGTCGTTGCCAGTCATGACACGCATCCTTTTGATGAAGCATAATGTAATGTTTGAATCATTTATGCTTTAAAGCTGATATAAATTAGGTTGAATTCAAG
>JAPLFV010000159.1:0-32724 GCA_026390495.1 Pseudomonadota bacterium
CTTCAAGATCTCAGACTTGACAAAAAATTACCTTTCTTCAGCGATAAACAACGCAATGAGTACCCAGAAAAATTCAAACAAGTGTTTTTCAAGAATCGTAAAGACATTCGAATGTTTGGTGCGGGAGGCGCTTTTGAAAAGCTCATTGAAAATGAGAATTTGCCAGACAAATCCGAATCGATGATCAGAAATAAACCATTGTCAGACAGCCAACTCAATGAGCTAAAATCTGGGACCCAAGGAATTCGTTTTTTTATGGCGTTCGCAGTCATGAAAGACAATACTCGATATGATTTTAGCTATTCGGAACCATCTAACGTTGGATATGCTTTAAAAACCTACTACCATATTCGAGATATAGACATTCAAGTCGCGCTTTGGGATTCCAAGGACAACAAAACCGTATGGTCAGCGCTTAAAAAGGTCAGTCCCTCAAACAGCCGTTCCTTGAAGGTGCGCCGAATATCGGTACCTGAGGGCGTAGATATGAGTTCTGTGACTTTTGACGCAGATGACAACCCACATGAAGAGTCAAATTTAACATCTGAGTTGTCGCGGCGACCAGAAAGGTTTCCATCCATGCCCGACAAAGAACCAGCCTTTTCGGAATCATTTGATGATTTTGCACTTGCACTGCCACTTCATCCATCAGAGGAAAAACTGATAGAATACGAGTCTTTCACTTACCACAGGCCAGAGTTATCGTTCCTACTTTCGAAAATTGGCGATCACTCGGTTGGTGGTGGAGAATTTGGATTTTCTTCTCGAAAATATAATAAATATAGACTCGGTTTTGCAGTGGGGATTTCTGGAAATACGCCTAAAGTAGCCTTTGAAAATAAATATTACAATCTATCTGAAGTGCATGGAGGGCTTACGACAGACTTTGAGTTTCGACTAGCAGGCACAACGAATTTACAAATAGGGGCACTGCTAGGATGGGCTTGGCTCAATGCCACAGAACACCAGGACGACGCTGATAAGAAACTTAAAACAAATACGACTAAAGACAAAAGTGAAGAGTCCTTAAGTAAACTAGATGCCACTTGGGCCATTTGGCCACGTATTCGCATTATATTCAATGCAGCAAACACCGCACAATTTTATCTAGGCGGTACCTATCGCAAATACTATGGTATAGAGGAAAATGTTTTTAAGGAAAATACTCCGGCCAATTGGTCTGCGGATGCGGGCTTTATGGCCACATTTCGAGGATTTTAGGCTCCTCCATCCTTCTCCGTTTATTTGAATCTAAATATAAACTATAATTTCTTTAAAGCACCGCATTTTAGCACCAATCACCAATCATGGGGGCTTAGTCGCCAAATGATAAGAAAATTTGTCATATTTGTGATGTTTGTATGCACGTCGTGCAATCACGCGGAAAAATCTACGCGCAATCTAAGACCAGCGCCAACCGTTGCGACCACTGCACCAAAAATGGAAGCATCTAATCGAGAGATTGTTAATGAGCAGCGGCGAACTGCCAATCCTAATTTTGCACTTTCTGATAACACCCAACTGGGCGCTTTAGTAGATATATTGGTTTTGCAAAAAAAAATTCAGATAAAAGATTACGATGGCAGGTCATTTAATGTTGCCGATTACCGACTCAATCCTAGTCAGTACTTTATGCTCATTTCAGAAGGCCCCTCGTCTGCGTCATATTTTGTTCTGAATACGACGATTCGACCCCTTTCAAACTCACCAAGTAAATTCGAGATATCCCATAAATTTTTTAAGCTCAAAGGCGACATGGAGAACTTTGAAGGCGCGCATTTAACGGCTCCGATCTTTACAAAGAATGTTCAACTGACAACCAACGAAAGAGAGATGCTCAAAAATATACCGGCAATCGCTGATTTGATTCAAGATATAGAGACGCACCAGCATTTCGCTGAAAATGCTGGTCAATTTAAATCGATTTTTGATGGACTCTCTGACTTTTTAGTACCGAGTGCCTATGCTGGTACGAAACGAGGATATTTGGTATCTGGCATCGTGTTTTCGTCGATATCCGTCATTGCGTTCTATCAATCAAAAACTTCCTTGGGCTCGGTTACTTTACTGGCGGGAATATCGCTGTTGTTTCTTGATTGGTTGAACAGACCCAATGATATTTTGGACAATCCGGTCGCTTTGCCCGAAAAACATTCGCCTGCAATTGATCATGATGATCAGATATCCAAAAACTGCAGTTCCTACTCCCAAGAAGTGAGTCCCGCTCAGCTCGCAGCGTACGCTCCACATATGGCGAGTTTAGAGCACCGGTTTTATCATCTCATATGGCACGGGCTTCGCAATTCATGGCATGATTTGACCGCCGAAGAGGTTGCCGTCATCAATGCAATTGATCCCCGATATGCTGTGCACCGCCCGATTTCAGCACCAGGTGTCACGCGTCAGGCCGATCCATTGAAAGACCCATTGCGAAATGGTGCTGGAGAGGATTTTTTACGGATGCACCGCGATATGGTTCTGATGGTCAGACAGGCCTTAGTCGCCAAAGGTCTTCCCTGTATCGCTTCTTGGAGAACGACGCCGGCACTTACAGATCCTTTGTACAGTAGTTTCTTGGCGTATAAAAGTGGCACAAAGACAAAACTTGCCTTTGAGATTATGAAAATGCTTCAGCGACGCTATTTTCACAATCAAAAGTGGTTGGCGAGCGAGCCTTTGTCGAGTGTTGCCCATACCTTGGAGTTCACGCTACACGGTTTGTTTCACCTCAGATTTGCAGATGAAACCGATAAATTTAAGAGTAGACCTTTATTTACAATCGCAAATTTGGAAACATACCCAAAGAGTATGGCCGCGGTCGAAAACCAATATCTGGCAGACCCGTTTAGTTCTCACGTGAATCCTGTTTTTTGGAAACTTCACGGTTTTGTTGACGAGGTTGTTGGCCATTGGTTGGCTGCCCACGGCTATACATCAGTTGCTAGGGACTGTGCCGGTAAGCCAAAGTGTTATCAATGGCAAACTGGCGCAGAGACCTATTCACTACCGCACATGGATATGATGCAGGTCTTGCCAAATTTTATAAAGTTTGTAAAAGCCAATCCCCAAAAGGCAAACACCTTGTCGACAATTTTGCAAAAAATTGAAGCTAACAAGCTTCGTATATTTGGGTCGTTTAGTACCTATCCAGACATTACTGACAAGACGCTCTACACCATGGACCGTCTGGGTGTTAATGCAAATTTTGCGGTACGTGTTGGTGACCTGATAATAATGCCATAATGCGTTGCACTTATAAGACCTCGTTTTAAGCGTCTTATAACTTGCTAAACGGAGATTTCTCAATAATTGGATTACGACAATTTGGATTTATTCACCTTTATACAAAGTCATTGGATGGAAAAAATCTTTAAAATGGATACTTCAGAGTGACTTTAAACGAAGTTGTTGTGTTTTGGCTCCAAAAAGACTTAAGCAAAGCAACCTTTGTGGCCTCATCGGGACCTTCACCAGGGCTAATACTACGATCGCTGTATCGATAGGCGGCGTCGATACCGCCGTAAGTACCAAACACCGGTGCAGATACTAAGAGATTGTAGGCTAGCAATGACGCTGTACTCGGTATAACGATACTTCCTGAATCATTTTTCATTTCATATTCAATGTCTGCGAGTTGAGAATAGCTAATACCTCCAGTGAGGCTGATATTAAAGGGCAATGCCCATTTTAGCGTCGCACTCAAACCTTGATCTGATTTAGGTGTATTTCTATCTGACAAAAAAGTTCCTGCGTAGGATTCTCTAGTAATGTAGTTGAGCCCTAATCCAAGGCCAAAATCTCCTATCGATTTATCCCAATTTATTTTTGCTGTTAAAGAAGACTTTAACCCCGAGCTAGCCTCCGCATCTACCGACGAACTGAGAACATCTAACTTTACAATGCTACTTTCTCCATTGCGCGTCACAACTCCTTGGATATTTGTCGTTGTATTAATTTTCGTAGGCTTCTCCAGGGCTGCATTTCCGCCATTTTCATTGTCAATCATGCTTGCGGATGCATCTACTTTTACAGTGTCTCCCTCGTAGACTACTTTCAAAGTAGGACCTACAGCAGAGATATCATCTTTCATTTTTGAATTAACAAAAGTGTGATCACTTCGATAATTTAAGTGTTTGATTATGTCCAAATGCTTCAGATTTGCTCGAAGTTGTTTGAACAGCATTTTGGTCATCTGCGGGCGCAAACAATGCACTCGTATTGACATCCGAATCAAAGTGATCGTAGCCTGGGTTTATATTAAGAGTAAAGTAAGGTTGGCCTCCGAACGAGCGAGGCTTTGCGCTGTACTTCATTGATGATGGCAAAGAAGCCGTTGGAATTTTCTTATTTGTGACGACCTTCTGGTAGCCATTGTAATCAACGCTCTCAGCCAAAGATTCATATGTTACGACTGCCGATGAGGAAAAAGCCCAACCTGTTTGCGGCGGAGCAGGTGGTGCTGCCGGAGGCGGTTTTGCCTCTGGTTGCTTTGCCTTTTCAGGAGTGCTCCCTGGTGCTGTCGGCGGAGTTGGATAAACAGGTTGCTTTGGTTGTATTGGTGGTGGAGGTTGGTAAGGAGTAAAACGCGGTTGTGCATGATAAGCGTAGGCTTGATCTTGCGAAAATTGCCCATTCCGCTCTCGATCCATGAGAGCATCTACGTCATCAATAAGATGCCTACGCTCTGATTTCAAATTTGCTGGTAAACGTTTTGCAGACCTCAAAAGAAACGATGCTCTCTGATATTGCTTTAAATGCATATATGACAGGCCGCTATAAAATTTTGCGATATCTCGATTTGGATTTTCCTCAGCCACTCTCTGCCAGCCCAGTGCAGCATTTTTGTATTTTCGGGCTGCATAGTTTGCCAAAGTGTATTCCAATGCTGCATCAGCTGTGATGTCTTCTAATGAGAGTTTTGAAAATATTTGGGCCGCTCTTGCATTTCTCCCCAACCGATAGTACGCCTGAGCCATGACAATATAACTTGATTTTCGATTTGGATTTCTTCGAATATCTGCTGCCGCATATTGTATTGCTTTTTCGTAGTTGCCGGCCTCAAACCAGAGACGAGCTTTGACGTATAAATTAACCTTTTGTTTGCTAACTTGTGTCGCACTTTGTGGAACTGGCTTCTTTTGAGTTCTGACTTGCGATGGCGGCCTAATGGATTTTGTATTTGCCTGAGCTAAAAAGTGTTCATTCTCAAATTTGGAGCCTGCAATGTCTTGGGTTGCATATACAGTTCGATCATCTAAAAAAATAAAAAATAATAATGTGACGATTTGCAGTCGAATCAAAGACAACAATGACGCACAAAAAGAGCTGCCTGCAACAACTAAGCTGGAGCAGCTTGAAGAATCATTAGGTTTTTCACTCCTGTGTACCATAACGCCGTCCTAGCGCGAAAACATTCAAAACGTCATTTGCCGTTGCCCTTCACCTCTAAAGCCTCGGGACTGAATTTATCTTTATAACCTTCAAATTTTCCACCGGCTGCCAGTCCATCTTTAATGATCTGCAATTCTATTGAATAGTCTAATTTTGAGAACGATGATTCAGGAGTCAGACGCGGCACAACTAAGGTCAATTCATTTATGAATTCCTTATCTTGTAGACTTTGGCCTTCAAATCCAAGCCTTATCAAGGACCAGTTGTAATATTCATCCAATGCAGAATCAGACACCGGATCAAAACCCTTTCGCTTGCAGCGATTGATATCACCAAATGTTAGACTTAGATCCATGCAAGAAAGGGCGCCAAGAAAAGAAACATTATCGTTTGGTAGGGTCGACTTCATTGAACGTAATGTTTCCAATTGAATTTGCAACCTGCGACTCACCAAGGCGATCGTTTCAGAGGGACTCGTCCCTGTCGCCTCAGCGCTTTGCCCACCATTTAAGCCTCCACTTCCCCCACTGCTTGATATGGCTCGGATGGCAACAGTCGCAGACATTAGGCACCCTTCATACCAATTTCTGGGATTAATCCAGCCTTTATTTGTACGTCTCATAATCCAATAAGGATCCCACATTAAGGTTTTGACCCATTGCGTTTTTGGAACGAGTTTTCCGGTTGTTAGCGAACCTATTTGAGGCAACAATTCTGTCCATCGCTTCTTCCAAGCCTCTACGGAACAATCTAACGGAGCTGCGGGCGCCGCCGAACCTCGTAAAATTTTCTGACTGACTCCTTCTATTGATCCGTTGGTATGAAACGCATACATTCTTAGATAAGGAAGCCAAGAAGCTAGCATCTCCTTGTTTTTTTGAACCCGAGATGTGACAGCAACCAGTTTAAATCCCATTTCATTTAAAAACGGCGCCATATCATTTTGCAAAGCTAAATTCGCTATGTCTCCGACAGGAATGGGCTGTTCCTGTTGATTCTTAACCCACAAATAGGCGCCTGCTGCCAATGACAATAACAGAACTGAAACACCTAAAATGAGTTTCGGTTTACCTTGGCTATTTTTATGTTTGGATTTACTGGAGGAGCTAGACCCATGATTTCCAGATTTTCTTGCTCTCGAACTTTTTACGGACTGTTCATTATGGGTTAATTTTTTTGCGTGACCTGTCATTTCCCTCCAAGCGGCCGGCATCTCCTCTGTGACAATGGCCGCCAATTCTGGATAGTGCCTTTGCACCATGTCTTCTCTATCCAATAACACCCACGCACCACAATGGCCTGCAACTTCATCTTGAAGACCAAAATCCATCCGGCGCAATCCTTCTCGAAACTCACTTCGAGTCATTGGACCGATGAATCTTAAATTTTCACGTCTGACCAAATACTTCTTTGACATCACTTGCCCCTAACTTCACTTATAAGCACGGTAATGTTATCACGCCCACCACCTGCATTTGCTGCTTCTATCAATCGTTTTGGAAGATCATCTATCCTGTTGCGGTATTTTTTCATGATATCTGCAATACCGATATCACTGACCATGCCACTCAGACCATCCGAACAGGTCAAAAATACTTGCCCAGGAACCAAATCAACTTCGTAGACATCAACTTCAACTGCGGGGCCAAGTCCGACGGCACGTATCAATGCTTCAGGCTTTGCTGAGGGAGAATACTGGCCTGGCTTTAGCCAGCCGCGCTCCGCAAAACATTGAACGTTGTGATCCAAGGTGAGTTGATAAAATTGCTCATCCTGAAACAGATAAGTCCGACTGTCACCTATATGGGCCAAATGCAGTTTATTGCCAACAAAGAGCAAACAGTTCAGGGTGGTGCCCATGCCAGCAATCTCTGGTTCAAGCTGCCCTCTCGCCAATATATCCTGATTAATTCGATCGATCGTGCTTGCAAGAAATGAATTTATCTCACCGTACCTCACGAGATCTGTATCTAGAAATAATTTTTTTAATGAATTCACCGCAATGGAAGACGCAACCTCGCCACCACGTCGACCACCGATTCCATCCGCGACAAGACCAAGCCCGTGAGGCTCATCATAAAAAATACTGTCTTGATTGGACTTTCTCTTCAGGCCAATATCTGTTGCTCCAGCCATTCGAATTCGCACACGACCTCCCACTTTTTGTATGGATATCATGACGGATCTATCGGATAAAATTACCAAAACTTAATTTTTCAGCAGTCTTAAACAGATCCATTTAGATTGTATTTGGGATCGCCATTAGGCCTGAAGACGTGTATAGAAACAGGTTGCTAAACAAAGAAATTTGGGAGACCGACAAAGATGATTGAAAAATGGAGTGATTTTGGGACGTCGATTTTCTCTTTGATGACTGCTGCGGCAAATCGCTCAGGAGCCATTAACTTAGCACAAGGCTTCCCAAATTTTGATGGACCTCAGATCATCAAAGATGCTGCCATCAGAGCGATTAACGGCTCTTGGAATCAGTACGCCCCATCCATAGGCCTTGAAGAATTGCGCCAACTGATTCAAAAAAGATATCAAATCACTGGCAATTTGCATTTCGACCACAATAAAGAAATCACAGTGTTCAGCGGAGCGACAGAAGCACTATTTTGTACCTTTTTGGCTCTGTTCAAAGAACACGATGAGATCATAACATTTTCTCCATATTTCGACTGTTACCCAGCTGGCGCGTATGCCGCGCGAGCAAAATTGATCGATGTGCCTCTCGATCCAAAAACTTGGACGTTCTCAGAGTCAATTTTAGTTTCCAAAATAAATCCACAAACAAAAGCAATTCTTGTCAACACACCACATAATCCAACAGGCCGAGTGTTTGACCGAAGTGAAATGGAAATGATCGCTAAGATTGCACAAAAATATGACTTATTGGTCATTACAGATGAAGTTTACGAGGAACTCATCTACGACGGATTAGACTTTGTAAGAATGGCGACTTTGCCAGGAATGAAAGATCGAACTATCACTATTTCCTCCACAGCAAAAACCTTTAGCTTAACTGGATGGAAGATTGGCTATATCTGTGCACCGGTGAGATTTACAAATGAGATTCGAGCAGTGCACCAGTTTACTGTTTTTTGTAGTTCAACTCCTCTTCAAGCAGGAATCTGTGAAGCTCTCAAGATGGGCACTGAGTACTATGAAACCTTCAGACATGAATACACGCAAAGACGAGATCTGCTCCACAACTCCCTCACGGATTTAGGTTTTAAGATAAAAAAATCCGAGGGAACTTATTTTTTAGTGGCTGATTACAGTCATGTTTCTGACCTCCCAGACTTGGAATTTGCACTTTGGCTGACTGAAACTTGGAAAGTTGCGGTTATCCCAACCAGTGTTTTTTATAACGATCAAATTGCAGCACAAAAGAATTTAAAACAGGTTAGGTTTGCATTTTGCAAGGACTTTAAAACTCTTGAAGCAGGAATTGAAAATTTGAGAAAACTCTGCACACATGCAAAATAACGAAACCGCCATTCGCTTCCGAGATGAAAAGTGATTCAATATCAGAAAAAAAATTCTCAGTTTCATTAAAAAAAATGCCGCTATGATTCATTTCTTTTACATGTTTTTGATTGGCCTATTAATTTCTTCCGATCTTCAAGCTGAAGTCTGTACCTACGTGGGACCAATAGCGTCTTATGGGTTGAGGGGGGCCGATTCACCGTCTAAGGGTCTTTTGGGCATTGAATTGACTGGAATGTCTTGCGATCAAGGAATTATAGGCTTGGTTTTGAAGTCGCAATTTGACGATAAATCTAGGATGGATACATTTGGAGCGCAACTCCATCTAGGACTTGTTGGAATTGAGCTCGGTGCAAACCACTATGGTTGGGATCAAGAGTATTCAGGTCATTTCCAACTTTTTTTCGGAATTCCTGATTCGGACAACAGACCTAAAGGAATGGAGAAGCAAGACTCAGGGATTGAGAATTGGTATATTTATCTGGGTCCAGCAAGTCGATTCCAAAGTAATAAACTGGTCAACTATTTTGTCGTGGGATTTAAAGTTCCATTATCTGGAAAACTGTATACTGGCCGGTGGGGTTGTTAGAATTGCCATTTGTGCAATATCTAATTTTTTTTAAAAAGATTCCGACCAATACAAAAATAGTCTGTACTAACTGAAAACGCTCGAAAAGATCTGAAAAAATTGCCGATACATATTTTCAGGAAATTTGAATTTTGGGTTAAGCAGGTCACCCTAGATGGTATTCATAAGGTGCGGAGGATACCTGGACTCCATGATGAGCCCCTTAAGGGCGAACGCCAAGGCCAAAGGTCCATTCGACTTTCAAGGTCGTATCGAGCGATTTATCGCGTTGTCGCAGAGGAAAAACTTGAGCTGGTTCAAGTTGAGGAGATTAATAAACATGAGTATTAAGAAAAAAGTAAAACAGTATGATGCGTTAACAGAAATTTCAGCACTTCTAGGTCCTGTTTCTTTTGGCGAACTCATTCGCAGTTTACGTATCAGTGACGAGGTTTCGCAAACAGATCTTGCAGAGAAGCTTGAGATTTCGAAGCAGCACCTTTCGGCCATTGAGAATGGTCGGAAATCCGTCAGTCCTGCACGTGCGGCAAGATTTGCGGAGGCATTGGGATATCCTGAAGAGCAATTTGTGGTCGCTGCGATTGAAGACGAGCTGCGCAAAGCTGGTGTGAGTATACATTTTGACTTTAGGAAGGCTGCAGGAGCTTGATTGAGAGTGGTATCATAAAACTCACTAGCGAATTTGATGCGACTCCACTACCAATCAAGCAAGCTCGATGCCTAAACTAAGAATCAAATTTATTCGGACTGGTATCTAGTTTTTGTTTAACTCGCTTGGCTGAACTTTCTTGATCACATTTAGGGCTGTCGCTACCATGCCTGCCACATCCGTTAGATTACTAGGAATGATCATGGTCGTAGATTGTTTTGCAATAGATCCGAATTGTTTGACGTACTCTTCGGCAACTCTCAAATTGGCGGCGTCTCGCCCACCCACTCCATTCAATGCCGCGGCAACAAGTTCAATCCCACCAGCCGTGGCCTTTGCCACTGCCATGATCGCCGCTGCTTCACCTTCAGCTTCGTTGATTCGCAATTGCTTTTCCGCCTCAGAGCCTTTGATGGTCTCTTGTTTTTCACCTTCTGCGCGGTTGACCCGCGAATCTCGATCACCTTCAGACTCCAATATTTTTGCGCGCTTCTCTCGCTCCGCTCTCATTTGTTTTTCCATGGCGTCGAGAATTTCCTTTGGAGGTTGAATACTCTTGAGCTCATATCTAAGAACTTTTACTCCCCAAGGATCAGTAGCAGGATCAATGGCTCGAACAACACTGTTGTTGATGTATTCACGCTCCTCAAAGGTCCGATCAAGTTCAAGCTTTCCCATCTCACTGCGTAAGGTTGTTTGCGCCAATTGAATCACAGCACTAACGTAATCGCTGACTCCATAACTTGCCTTCGCTGGATACATGACTCTTAAAAACAAAACACCATCAACTTTGACTTGAACGTTATCTTTTGTAATACACACTTGCTCAGGTACATCAATCACCAATTCTTTGAGGCTGTGTCGATAGCGAACTGTATCCATAAACGGCACGATGATATGTGGACCTGCGTTCAAAGTCCTATGATATTGACCAAAACGTTCGACCACATTTGCCGTTTGTTGAGGAACGATTCGAAAAGCTTGTGTCACAAAAAATATTGCGACGACCACAAACAAAAAAACTGCCAGTAAAAAAGGAGACTCAAGCATAACCACCTCAAAAAAGATAAATGTGAACAATCAAATGCCGCTCTAGGTAACAAAAAAATTCTAATAAAACGCCTTCTAAATCTGAGCAATCTTTACATTGCGCTCACTCAACTATTAATTTCACGCCATCAACTCTCGCTATTTTCACCTCTTGATCCTTTGTGAAAAATTGCGCTGATGAATTTACCAATGTCCATTTAGCCCCTTGATAGTCAACCTCAGTCATTGCATTTGGCGCCAAGTCCGCAGGCAACTTGATTGTTGCACCAAAATCAGATCCATACGAATTTGAGGTTTTTCCGGTCAGGGCAGTCTTCAATTTATCCTTAAACAACATCATGCTGATCAAGCAAAACAAACCAAAAGCTAACAATTGAAATGTTGTCGTCGGCAAGAGATTCAGCCAAGTCAGAAAACTCACAACAAGAGCAGAAACACCAAACATGACCATCACAAAAGTGCCAGTTAACAACTCCGCTCCCAGCAACAACAGACCGATGACTAACCAAGACACTGTGGCAGACATAAACTCCATTGATCTACTCCAATCCAATTGAGGTCTTTAATCCAAATAGGGCCCACTTTAAGTGGTGTCATTGCAAGCAACAAACTACGTTAAAAGACTTCCCGCAGCACCCCTAAAACCCAATCGTATCTGGTATTTACTGTAGGCGATAGATTAAAATGAATTGCAAAATCAGAATGATATCCAAAATTAATGTTGAGAATCATTCTCAATTGAGTTATTGTTTCTGAACAACGAAATCATAGGAATTCCTTGTTATATGAAACTTGCAGATATCGAGATTGGATCAACAGCTATTGTAAAGTCGGTTGCAGACGGCGTGTCTGGATCAGCCGCAGAAGCCATGTCGCGCCGATTGATGGAGCTAGGATTTCTTCCCGGTTGCCAGGTCGAGGTCGTACACGAGGCTCCATTTTCCAAAAATCCTAGATCTTATTTGATTCGAGGAATGCACATCGCATTGCGAAATGCTGAGGCAAATTTGATCGAAGTTGATTTCAATGGATCGAAATCGGTGTAAATAAATTGTTAGAATTAAAAACCATAAATATGGAAAACGAGTCATGATCGCACATGCACAACTGCCTTTGATCGCTCTAGCTGGAAGCCCCAATGCTGGAAAATCCGTTCTTTTCAATGCGCTCACTGGACTGCATCAAAAAGTTGGAAATTATCCAGGCGTCACCGTTGAGCGAAAAACTGGAAACAGCAAACCATGGAATGGTAAGACCTACACGTTTATTGATTTGCCTGGGACTTACAGTCTAGATCCTATTAGCGTTGATGAAAAAATTGCTGTCGATGTTTTGACCGGTCAGCTCTCACTTGATGACCAGTCTCGTCCTCAAGTCGTTGTGGCTGTCGTGGATGCCTCAAATTTAGAAAGAACACTTGGGCTCGTCCTAGAGTTAAAGAGTTTGAAACTTCCTATTGTGGTAGCATTAAACATGATGGATCTAGCGCAAAGGCGACATCTGAAAATTAATGTTTCCAAATTGCAAAGTCGACTGGGATTACCCGTGGTGTCCTTGATTGCGACAAAAGGTGACGGAGTGGAATTGCTTCTCACTCAGATTGAGAAAACCCTTTCACAAAGCACTTTGAACCTAGCATCCAATTCAGTCGATTCGCAAACTGGCAATACCTTAGAGCGTCCAATCCAATTAGTGGGCGCTCATTCCAAAGAAATGATTACGTCTAGGTTTCAAGACATCGACAACCTACTAAAAGATGTTGTCCTAGAAGCGTCGACCAAAGACCTCTTAACATGGAAAATTGACCGCATCGTATTGCATCCAATAGCTGGGTCAATTCTATTGCTAGGAATTCTGATGGTCATGTTTCAAGCCGTGTTCACCTGGGCAGGCCCACTTGCAGATGGAATTGAATTCGCTTTGACATTCCTCAATGATCAATTGAAGGTTCAACTGCCCGCAGGATTTTTGACTGACTTACTTACAGATGGCGTCATTGCTGGGGTTGGATCAGTCCTCGTTTTCCTTCCTCAAATCATTTTACTCTTCTTCTTTATCAATATTTTGGAAGCGTCAGGCTATATGACTAGGGCAGCATTTATACTTGACCGTTTTATGAATCTTTGTGGCCTGCAAGGGCGCTCTTTTGTGCCTTTGCTAAGTTCATTTGCGTGCGCGATTCCTGGAGTCATGGCCACCAGGTCCATTCGCAGCGAAAGAGATCGTCTGGTTACCATGATGGTTGCTCCACTCATAACATGTTCCGCGCGATTACCCGTTTATACCTTGTTGATTTCTGCCTTTGTGCCTGTCACCCTTGTTTGGGGGTTCGTGGATTCAAGAGCACTCACGATGATGTTTCTATTCGCGATTAGTCTGGTTTCGGCATTTGCGGTGGCTTTGGTAACAAAGTTTTTTGGTGACAAAAAACATGTTTCAACATTCATGCTAGAGCTTCCATCCTACAGAATGCCTCAATGGTCATACATCGGGACTGCTATTTGGCTCAGAGTCAAAGCATTTTTGCAGCGCGCCGGAACCATCATTTTAGCAAGCTCAATCGCCATTTGGATCCTATCAACCTATCCAAAAGCTCCCGAAGGCGCCACAGAGCCCGGAATAACTTACTCATTTGCAGGCAAAATAGGAACCTCACTTGAACCCCTTGTTAGTCCCATTGGTTTTGACTGGAGAATCGCTACGAGTTTGATACCTGGATTAGCGGCAAGAGAGGTTATGGTAAGTAGCTTGGCCACAGTGTTTGCCGTCGAGGCATCTGCTGATGAAGAGGCTCAGGCAAAATCTCTGGAAGAAAAAGTAAAACTTGCCTGGCCTGCTGCGACCGGTTTTGCACTGATTGCATGGTACGTGTTCGCACCTCAATGTCTATCAACGATTGCGACCGTTAAGCGCGAGACGGGACGTTGGAAGTGGGCACTCATTCTAACAGGATATATGTTTGCGCTGGCCTGGATTGCGGCATATGTGACTTTCAAGATTTTTTCTTAAACGGGTCTTGGTCCAAATAAAACTGCTACGCTCCTCAAAATATTGTCACAAACCACTAGTTCAAGCTAACATGGTAAGACTATTCATGAGGAGTGCACTATGCGCGTTAAAACATCATCAATTTCTAAAATTGCTTTGTTACTGGTTGTGTCTTCCAAACTCTACGGACAGACTGCTGATTCCGTTCCCTTGATGGACGCGGACGAAGGCACAAAAGACTCTCATTTTGACAGCTTTTCTGTAGGTGACGTTGTGCCCACACCGCCTCCTGAAGGGGAGCCAGATACCTCTGAGATTGATTCAAGAAGTCCTGATGAAATTACTGAGGCAAAAATGCTTGAGTTTGAAGCTCTCAACCAGGAGCCTCAGCGTCCTTTTCTTATTGGACTGTCTGGCGCGATTGCTTTTCCCCACATTCTTAATTTTGGTTTAGAGTCTCTATTCAATCGAAGCTTTGGAGTGAGTGCCAATATGGGGAGTGTCAGCCGCAACATTGATGGCATCGATGTTGGCATGAAACATTACGACCTTCGCTTCAGGTATCACCCTGGACAAGGAAGCTTCTTTGTCGGACTTGGATTTGGTCAGCATACTTTGATAGGAGAAAAAAATCGGGACATCGTCATTTCCCACAATAGCGCCAATGTCACTGTTCCTACAAAATTAAAATTAACCGCAAAATCAAACTACGTCACGCCGCATGTTGGATGGTTTGCCGTTTGGGATGCCGGCTTTAGTATTGGACTGGACGTCGGAGCATTAGTACCGATTAGCCCATCATCAAAGGCCGAAGCTAGCTTTTCCAATTTACCAGCTGGTGCCGAAGATACCATTAACAATGACGCTGACTATAAAAAATTGTTAAGTGAGGTTGAAGATTCAGCCCAAACTTACACCAAAAAAACCATCCCGTTTTTAACAATGATGAGATTGGGCTGGATGTTTTAGAGTCATCAGTTTGAATTTAATAACCTATGCAGCAAAAATTGAACTCAAATCTAAAAATCGCAGTTTTCTATCAAAAAATTTTTTTGATGATGTTTGCATTGATTCCTCTTTTTATTATTGCCTCGATATTTATCCGCAGATCCAATATTGCTGAGGCCGACTCTGTTAGCTTCCTATGTGTCTTTATTTCTCTCGGACTCATGATTTCTCTGTGCTGGATGCACTTTTGTTATTTGCTGTTGAAAGGGTCTGGCAAAAATGCGGACTTCGATCTAGCTCTGGCACCTACCTATAGGAAATTTGGTGGCCTTAGTCGCAAGAAGAGAGTCATACCAATACTCATTTTTATTTCATTTCTAACTCTGTTTTTTCTCGTCCTGTTTATTGATCTCGTATTTTTACGTCCCGACCGATGGAACGACCCTCAATTTGATTGGTTACCTTACGCAGTTGGCGGACTATCACTTCTCTTCGCATCAGCTCTACCTTCAATATGGTTTCTGTCAAAAGCAATGCACCACGTTAAACGCTAACCTAGGCCATTCAGGACAAGGGATATTTTCTGAGAAACTAGGAAACACTTTACCAACCAACCGGCGTCAACATGGATCCCGCTAAACTGAATTTAAGAGCAGGCCAACCTGGGTAGTGTTTTGATAATATTAAACTAATTAAAGATATTTATTTTTCATCAAGAAAGTAATGCGAATACCCGATTCCCTTATCACGGTCTTATGGATCGTCTTCGGACGTTTAAAAATCATTGTATTATATGAGGGACAGCGACACATGAAATTAATCTCATCAATCATACTATCACTAAGTACTGCGGGATTATATTCCTGCGCTCAACAAGTTGAGAAAAAGGAAGACGCGCTTCAGTCGGAATCAGACGACAATTCAGAGCTCGCGACAAGCGGGGGACTTGAACTGACTCAGCCGAAGCTAGACGCCTTTGTCAGAGCAAAATATTACTCCATCGAACTCAGCAAAGCCAAATGCGAACCAATAGATGTTTCTAGCAAACTTGGTTTAGAATCACCATTACCGTCACCAACGAGCGAGCAAGATTCACAGGTTAAGACACCGGCTGATAACAAAGACACGGACGTTGCCGACGAAGTAAAACCACAAAAGTGTGAGATTGAAAAATATTTTGCTGCAAAAGTCCCATATGTTGCAGGAAAAATTCTGCGTGTAAAAGCACTCGATGGCAATACCCTTGTGTACGTAAGTATCTCAGGTGAAACAGGAGTCCTGCTTGAAGGTCGAGCAATTGTCGACGTCGTTGGTGGTCGAGGCAAAGTCAATATTAAGCTGCTACCGCCAAACTCAGAACCAGAATTGATTATAACAACTACCGTTGGCGGATCTCCCGCTCCATCACCTGTTCCGACGCCTATTGAAAATCCCTATGCAGAGATAAAAGACTATCAACAATATCCAGGCGAATTCGTTTCTAATAATGTTGAGATTAAAGCTGTCGTCTCAATGGACGTCATTAGAAAGGTTAACCTGAGCCGAAGAGACTTATGTAATGTCGTTGTGCCCAGCCCAGAAGTAGTCGTAGAGCGGATGGGAATTCAAACGAGTGCAGCTGGGGCGCCACAAATAGTTAAGGATACTTATCGGTTCATGCTTCTTAAACCTGGCAAAATAATTTTCCGCTGCCAAAGTTACGACGTAGACACTAATAACAATCAAATTGTAAAAGTTAACAGCTACGCGCGATACAAATATCACGTCTTCTATGTAAAATAGAAATTCACAAAAAAAGCGATTGAGTTTATCAAGCATCCAAAAAAATAGTCGACCCAGAGCAAACCTCTAGGTCGACTATTTTCATAGGATAACGTCCATGGCAAGTTTTCAACAAACGTCAAAATAAACTATCTCAACTTACCACACTCGACAATTCAATTTCGATCTGAAACAGCCTGCTTATACAACGCTTCAACCTTTTCAAAATAGCCACTAAACGTTGGAGCGTCCTGAACCCACATAAAGTCAACGCGATCAGTCTGAAGCCATTCTCCACCTAAAATGCGACCTTCACTATCCAATTCCAGTTGATAATCATAGATAATTGACGCCAATTGGGTTGGATCAGAATCAATTTTGGCTCGATCCCAAGAGGGAGATATTTCCGTGATATATCGCATCTCAGTCTTCACAGTCACAATCTTTACAGTTCCTGGCGCTGCAGTAGGGTAAACATCAGCTGATTCAGAAACAATTTGAGAATCAAAGCCATAAATGGGATGATTCCAAACTTCAATTCCGCGATGTAAATCACCTACAATTGCTCGATTCAACGTTCCAATCTGATTCGATAGAACGACATGAAAGGATCCAGCATTCATGTCACGACATTCAGGGTCATTGGCATTCTCAGGATTTTTGCCTAAATCATGATTGCAGCGATCACTGATACCCTTCTCTTTCCCTCTAGTTTGATCAAACTGTTGTACAAAGATAAGTAACGCCTTAACATCTGATGCTCCAAATGGAATCTCAATACCATCATCATTTGTCATCTTTGTTGAATTTGGCTCATCAAAGGCAGTACTGGCTGGCGCCCATCCATGACACAGGCCAAACCAAGTTTCGTCCGTGGGATGATTTCTTTTTCTTTCATATTCCACCAATGAATACGAATAATCTTGTATTAGAATGCTGTATTTCTCCGCTGGCGATAACTCTGCCAACTTTTTTTCCGACAATCGCTTCAGCTCGTTCAATTTGTAAGTTTTATATTTAAAGGCGTCGACTGGTCGTTTTGCGTTCCAGCGATTCGCGATACCGCCCATATACGACGGCCAGTAGGTATCGCTCCAAGGTTTTTTCTGCAACTCTCCTGAGAGAGGCAATTTTTCGAGCTGATACTCAAATCCGGACTGTAGATTCTCCGGATTATTGATTGTGTCCCATTTCTCTTTGAGAGAATTTTTAGACCTTCTAGCATCGTCAATTCCGCAAGATGACATTCCGATTAAGGCTGACAAAACAAAACCATACAAAAATATCCGTTTCATTTCAATATCCCCAAATAATAGTGTCTTCTACATGGAAACGCCCGCTAAGCTGTAGCTACCACTATCCCAAGCCATTTGCGAGTCATTTAAGAATTGACCAATTTAGTCATCAATAAAGAGCTGCAACGGTGCTAAAACAGGCGATTTACCTCGATCCTTACCCTCAATGGCAGTGAGCAAGTTTAAAGACTGAAATTTAGACTTTGCTCGCTTGAGTCATCCCAAGTATATTAGGAAGCAAACTATGACTCATATTCAATGGGAGACCTTTCATGGAAGAAAGATTCTTTTTTCGTTTCACAGGACTTATTCTGATGTCTATCGCCTTTTCCCACTGCGGGCAAAAGGACTCTGAACGCGCAAAACACCTGGCCATCGCGGACTTGAACGAATCGTCGTCTGAGTTTGTTTTTGAGTCGGATCTTCCGCCTCCACTAACTCCTCCTGGGCCTGGTGCAGGACCTTGGAACAGCGAATCAAAAACCTATGACAACATAGCACTTGCCAAAGCGGCCAAAGTGTTTCTTAAGACCACTCCAGCCCGGGAAAAGTACGGCTACGAGACTGCCGAGACGTTTCATCACTATTTTGAAAACACAGGGACAGATTTTCCCGTGGACCTATCTAAGCTTCTCAAAGCGGTACCCCGAGTGGAAAAGCTTTACGCAGCCAAGGTTCAACGTCTCATGGCAACAACTCAGTCCTTAGAAGCTGGTACCTATAAATTTACCTCCCGCAATTCGACGGAAACATCCATTGAAAGATCCGAAGACGAAAACTGGTACTTAGCGGTCGCCGGTTTTAGCTATTGGATCAGCGGCACGATTGTTGTCGACGCTGATAAAAAAATCTCAGCCTCCATAAACTATCATTTGTGGGATCGATACGATTGGGACCCTGGCGTCATCATTCCTATACCGACTCCTTTCGGCGTCGTTGATGTGGATCAAGAGCGAGTTGGTGCGTTTCATCGACAAGGACTTGCTAAGGAGTTCAGTACCGTTGCTAAGCTGACTTTAAATATTCCGGATGCATGATATGATCACAAAAAAACAGCGAATTTCTATCTTCAGCACATGTTTTTCTATTTTTACCTGCCAATTGGTCTTCCCTAGATTCATCATTGCAGAAGTGACGCAGAGCGAAAACTTAAGCGTCACTGTTTCAGAAACCCCATCTCCCAGCATCAAAAGGTACTCGCTGCAATTTGAGCTATGTGTCGCTTCATTTACTGTCGCATCACCGAAACGCAATGGTATCTCCGATGGCTATTTCTTAAGGTACAGCTTAGAGAGTCAAGGAAACAGCTTGGGTTGTAATCATTTAACTCAAGAAAACGCTGAGCATATTGTCGGCAAATTGTTGGATCGAATTTTTATCGATGTCAAACCGGCTGAAGTATCATCCATGGCTGTATCCTACATCCCCAGTTTGCTTCCCAATAAACCAGAAATTCTAGCCGAAATTGCAAATAGAGACGCAGTCGATAAAAAATCTCAAACAAAAAAAGGGCCTGAATCTAAGAAAGGCGTTGTCGAATCAGACAATCCAAGACTGATTCGATTAATAAATCAAAAACCAATTTCAGTTGAGTTTTACGATTTTTTCAGAAAAAAAGGACTAGCTCTAACCTTGTCTGGCTGTGAAAAAGTTTTCTCGACCCGTCCGACCGATATGCCAGCAAACGTTCAAGCACTATTGAGTCAGGAAGCACTTGCATTTAAGAAAAAACGGTTATTCACATCGGCTGGGATGGTTTACTTTAAAGTGACTCCAGTCAATTTGCAGCAATAGATGAAGCGGGAAACGTTAGTCGGCTAAACTTGGCCCCATAAAACTGAGCAACTTAAATCTCGTTGCTCAAGACTAACGCTATTTTAGAAAACTAAGGTTTTTTTGAAAACTGCCTAGGCAATCCCTTCCAGCAAAGATGATAATCCTTTTGCAGGGTCGACGTCGTCATTGCGTGAGCTGTCGGCTGGTAAACCCAACAGGATTCAAACATAAACGCCAACGTTTTATCCAAATACTGAGGCTTTAGCTCTGCATTGCTCGCAGCTTTGAAGGCTTCTGCTTCGGGGCCATGAGCCTGCATGCAATTATGAAGGGATGCACCACCTGGATCAAATCCACCGGATGGTTTTGCATCATAGACACCGTGAATTAATCCCATAAACTCGCTCATGACGTTGCGATGAAAGTAAGGAGGTCTAAATGTATTTTCGGCCACCATCCACCGAGGTGGAAAAATCACAAAATCCACGTTAGCCTGCCCAGCAACTGCCGACGTTGAAGTCAAAACTGTAAAAATAGAAGGATCCGGATGATCAAAGCTTACGGTATTGATCGTGTTAAATTTCTTTAAATCATATTTATAAGGTGCATAGTTACCAAACCATCCGACTACATCTAGTGGTGAGTGATCGATATCTGCAACCCAAAAGCCTCCGCAAAATTTTGTCACTAGCTGACGAGTCTTTGGGGCACCTGCAGATTTTGAAGTACCAGAGTTATCATCTTCAAAAAAAGCCGTTGGATATTGAAAGTCTCTTGAGGCAGCCAAACCGTTGGACCCAATCGGTCCTAGGTTAGGAAGCTCTAAAGGTGACCCAAAAATTTCACAAATATATCCAGAAGCTTTTCCATCGGGCAACTCCACTCGAAATTTAACACCTCTCGGAACTACACAAATTTCTGTTGGACTCACCAATAACCGGCCGAATTCCGTAAAAACTAACAACCGACCAGACTGAGGAACTATAAGAAGCTCACCATCGCTATTATAGAAATATTTTTCAGTCATCGATTGATTTGCAAAATACAGGTGAACCGCACTGCCCGATCGAGTCTCTGGGCTTCCATTCAATGCAAAGGTTATGACACTGTCGATGAAATCAATTGCTTCTTCAGGCTCTGATTGCGGATTCCATCTAAGCTGCATCGGTGTGATCGAATCTTTAGACTCGATCGCCGACTTCCATCGACTCTGCTGGTAGACCTTGAAGTGACCATGACAAACGGAAGGTAAGATCCGGTAGAGCCAAGACCGATAGTTCTCTTTTCGAGGCATGGTGAATGCAGAGCCACTTAACTGCTCTGCGTAAAGGCCTAATGGTGGCTTTTGGGGAGAATTTTGATTGGCAGGTACCGCGCCAACGATAGCTTCCGAAAAATGCTCGTTATTAAAACCTGATAAATATTTTAACGCGTCCATGTGTCCTCCTCTTAACATTTAAAGTTTAACGACTAACGTTAAATCAATTTTTTGACTGCACTATTTTTGACCATTTCAACAAGACATTTAGCAGCTCGCTGACAAAATCACTGGGAAGTTTACCCTTCGTGCGTAACAAATGCCGCTGCAAATTCGCTTCTTCCCTGGAAAGATCCTCAATTGGTTTGTGATAAGTCTGTTTAAGCTCCCCAATTTTACGGACCAAGGCAAATCGATCCCCTATTGCGTCTAAGATTCGATCATCAACCACCAAGAGTTTGGATCTCAAAGTCTCCAATTCTTGCTCAAATGATGAATCCGAATTTTTCATTATGTTTTCCTTATGAATCTGATAGCTTAGCTTAGCACAATTGTTCGTTGCTTTTTTGGACGCCACATTTAAGTCTGTCCACATTTATGAATGGGACAAATGTATCGTTTGAGTTTTCTCAATACCTGGGAGTATGACATCCATGAGTGCCTTAACCCAACAACAAAAAGATCAATTTGTTGACTTTCTGTTTTCTGTGCAAAAACGATTGCTCAAAGCATTCGAAGACTGTGATGGCTCGGCCAAAGCCGAACGAAAGACTTGGCAGCGGCCCGAAGACCAAGGCGGCGGGACCATGGGAGTGCTGCGCGGTTCTATTGTTGAAAAAGCAGGTTGCAATGTGTCTGCCGTCAGCGGAAAGGAATACCCTGCCATTGAGGGCGAATATAAAGGTAAACCGTTTTGGGCCGCAGGCGTTTCAACTATAACCCATATGTTTAATCCAAACGCACCTATTGCTCATATGAATGTGAGATGTCTTGAAGTCGGTGATACCTTTTGGATGGGAGGCGGTGCTGATCTAACGCCTTTTAAGATTTTTGACGATGACACGAAGGATTTTCACAAAGCTCTCGAAGCTGCATGCAGTATCTGGGGTGACGATTCTTATGAACGTTATAAAAAATGGTGTGACGAATATTTCTTTATTCCACATCGCCAAAGCCCTCGAGGAGTCGGAGGAATCTTTTTTGATTATCTGAAGGGCGATTTTACAAAATTGAAGTCATTTTTAGAGCGCGTCACTGATGCCTATATTGACGTATATCCAAAGATCTTAGAAAGGCGAAAGGCGATGCCTTTTAATGATGAGGAAAAAGAAGGTCAGTTATATTGGAGAGGCCGATATGCTGAGTTTAATTTAGCGTGGGACCGCGGTACTAGGTTTGGCCTGATGACGGGCGGTAATACAGAAGCCATATTTGTTTCGTTGCCCCCAGTCGTGAAATGGTAAAGGCTTCAATGAGAAATGTTCCTCGGTTGAAAATAAATTTATCCAACAACCTCAACGATATTAGCGAAGATTATTTTTATTGTCGTTTATGTTTGAAACAGATCCGATCACTTCAAAGAAGGATGCCGACAAATGCTAGCTGACCTTGGTTTTTATTGTCTTTTTTTGGCCGCTTTGCTTGCTGCTTACGCAACCATTGCAAGCATAGTCTCTGGCATCATGCGTCATCGACGATTGTATCGAAGTGCTAAAAACGCGACCTATTTTGTTGCCGCCCTAACGTTAACGGCTTGCCTTATCCTATGGTTTCTGTTTTTCCAAAGAGACTATACGGTAGCTTACATATTTAAAAACTCATCAAATGATCTTCCATCCCTTTACACTCTGACTGCTTTTTGGAGCTCCTTAGAGGGAAGTCATACTCTTTGGACCTTGTTGCTAACAATATTTGCTGCCTTTGCATTGGCGACAGCCTCAAAAGACAATGAACACATTCTTCCATGGGTTACGGCGGCATTATGCTCGATTATCACATGGATGCTCTACATGGCAGTCACACATTCTGATCCGTTTGTTCGAATGTTTCCTCCAGCCCCCAACGGGCAAGGCATGAATGCTCTCTTGCAAAATCCATATATGGCGATTCATCCACCGACGCTATTTATTGGCTATACGACACTCTCCATACCTTTTGCCTATGCGATAGCTGCCCTTTGCTATGGTGATGTGACTGAAGGGTGGCTACGAACAACTAGACGATGGTCATTAGCAGCATTTCTATTTTTGTCCGCAGGTGTGTGGCTTGGTGGTCGATGGGCATATGTAGAGCTTGGCTGGGCCGGCTATTGGGCCTGGGACCCAGTTGAAAATTCAAGTTTTATACCTTGGTTGCTTGCAACGGCACTTCTGCATTCGCTCCTGGTGCAAGAAAAGCTTGGCCACTTAAAAAGACTAACCATCGTTCTTGCAGTAACGGCATTTTTCATGAGTTTCTTTGGAACTTTTTTGACTAGGTCAGGAATTGTTTCCAGCGTTCATAGTTTTGCGGAATCACCCATTGGACCGAGTTATCTGAAATTTTTGGCGGCTCTCCTGTTAGGATTTTCTGCAATTTTCGCTTGGCGGGCTCACGCGATTTTGCCTGCATCCGTGGAGAAGGCCTGGGGTGCAAGTCGAGAAACGATGTTGATCGTGACTCAATTTTTGTTGTTAACGTTGGCCGCCATTGTGGTGATTGGAACTCTTTTCCCAATTATTTCTGAAGCGGTCACGGGCCAAAGAACCTCGATCCAAGCACCTTACTTCAATGCATTTGCGCCCTGGATTGGCTTGGGAATGATCGTCTTGATCGCTATCGGCAACCTTATGCGCTATCAAACTTCGGATATTCCTGACCTTCGCAAAACTATGATTTATAGTCTTTTGGGTGCCATCCCACTCACTGGAATCTTTAGCTATTTTGGTGAAGTCTTATCCACCCCAAAACCATTCGCGTTGGGCGCTCAATTGGTTGGAATCTATTTGTGCAGTTGGAGCTTTTTGTGTCTTACAGCCGACTTGCATCGCCGATGGATTGTCGACCTAAAGGGAAACACAAAACTATTGTGGCATCGAAATCGAGCCTATCTTGGGGCCTTTGTGGCCCATGTAGGAGTGCTGGTCGCAATATTGGGATTTTTAGGCAACTACCGCGGCATTCATACTGATATGACAATATCTGCTGGCGAAACAAAAACGTTCCAAGAATTTTCTTTCACATTCAATGGCATCACCACGCGGCAAGATTTAAACGCCACTCTCTTTGAAGCGCCGCTGAAAGTCATGCGCGGCAATAAAGATCTTGGAATGCTCTACCCTGCAAAAAGCAAATACCCAACGAAGCCAGAATTGCTCAACGAGATAGGTGTGCGAAGTTCATTTTGGAATGATCTATACATTGTCATCGCTGATTTTGACAAGCAGACTGGAAAAACAGTGACACTGCAAGTCCATAAGAATCCCACCGTTCGTCTGGTTTGGATTTCTGTTTTTTTACTTTGTATTGGAAGTTTAATCGCAATTTCAGACCGATTTCGCGGTCAGCGTAGTCGTGACGTCGTTGCTGGTGATTGGCAAGTGGAAGGAGCGGTCCATGAGAAGTAGTCTTAGTTTTGTCTTCGCATTGGCGACCTGTGCAATAATGTTTATTTGTCCCCTTGCCATGAGCCAAGAGGCTCCTTCTGTTGTCGCTCCAAAGGACGTTGATCAAGCTCTTTTCCGCGAGGTGGCAGGTGAGCTTAGATGTCCAACTTGCACTGGCCTCAGTGTTTTAGATTCTGACGCAACGTTTAGTGTGCAGATAAAAAATGAGGTTAAAGAGCAACTTGCAAAAGGCAAATCCGAAAAGGAAATTTTAAAATTTTTCACAGAGCGTTACGGTCCTTGGATTTTGCGTTCACCTCCCGTTGAAGGAGTGAACGCATTCGCTTGGGTTATTCCAATTTCAGCATTGATCGTCGGCCCATTTCTCATTTGGTTTTTTGTTGGACGGGGCCGAAAACAGCAATTGGAAATTCCAGTAAGAAAAACTGAAAATATCGTCGCCGAACTGAAAAATAAGTTGGCCAAAATTGGTATCGAGGAGGATTTTCAATGAACGCTCTCATGATGATATCAATATTTATCTCCATTGCTGGCCTAATCATTGTCCTATTGCCTTTCTTTCAAGGGCCAGGTGGTCGGTTGGAAAATGCATCCTATCTTGACTCAGTGGACGTTCTAGAAAAACGACAAAATGCAATTGTTGAACGATGGAAAGTAGAGCACAAAAACCATATGGAAGGATTTTTGTCGGCTCGAGAATGGCGACTGCGAAAAACATACCTCACCAATCGCTATGTGGACGTGGCGCGACGAATTGATTGGATGAACCGGCAATCTGAAATCTCAGGCTTGGAAGAACCTAAGCCGCCAACTTCGCCATCAACTTCGCCATCAACTTCAACCACAACTTCATCCGGGTCTTCGCAACATTCAAAAAATCGAGGGCATTCATGAAAAATTTCTTCACATGTTTCCTAAGATTCTATGCTCTGATGCTCATAGCCACTTCAACCAGTATTTTAGCTCAAGCCAATGAGCCTACGTCACCCTATTTGGCTCCCAGAGAACTAATCGTTTTGAAATCAGGATTGGATCGGATTTACGGAACGTATGTATTGGCGGTCATCCATCGTGGCACAAATCCGCAAGAGCTTTCTTTTCCGATTCAATTGCCAAAGGAAACAATCGATTTTCAACCAATGGAAGGCCTTGAGCCTCAAGATTTTGTGATCACTGGTAACTCTCTTGCAGTCAAAAAGACTTTCAATCCCGGAGTTCAGGTGCTCAGTATCACGTTCATGCTACCTGCTGACTCAGGATCTGGAGGTTTGACCCTAACCCCTCCTCGTGATGTACCAGAATTTATTGTGATGACGCCACGGGGCCTGATGGAGCTATCGTCAAATATGCTGGTCAGCCAAGGGTTTGATCAGCAAGACAATCAAATTTATCAGGTATTTTCACTCAATGCTCCATTAAAGCAAAATCAACCCTTGAGCATGACATTATCCGGAATTCCTCAAGGGCGAAAAAATCTTTGGATTATTGGAAGTGTTTTTATTGTAGCGTTGTCTATCGCATCAGGATATTTTGCTTATCGCACTCGATCTTCTGAAACAAGGGAGCCCGCCTATGTCTAAAATGATTCAAATCATTAAAGGAAATCTTTTACAATTTTTGGCTCTTGGCTTACTGGTGGCAGCCTTATTTTCCACTGGCAAACGAGCAGCGATGCCTGCAATATTCGCCTTTTTAAAGGTGCTTTGGCCTTTCATCGTCATTTGGATCATTTGGCGGTTTGTTAAAGCTAAAATTACCGGTGCAGCGACAAGATTTAAGGACCAAATCATGGAGGCAGCGGCCCAGCAGCAAGGTGTCGGGAGAGCCGGATCTAGCTCAGCCGCTACCGCAAATAGAGGTCCAGTGCTAGATATGTGCCCTAAATGCGGCAACCTGTTAAAGCCAGGACACACATGTAAGTAAGGATTTCTCATCTTATTAAGAGAGTAACCACCCTGAATTGCTTAATTTTTAGCACATTTGTAAAGATTGAATTAAATTTGGCCCAACGTCCAAGTGTTTGATTGACATGTCTTAACAAGACAAGTTATCTTGGCCTCGGACATGATTAAAAGTGTCGCAACCTATATATGCTGGAAATTGGTCCAGTGTTTCTACCAAACACCTTAATGTTTGACTATGGGGATTCAAAAAATGCGTATTTCTTTAGCTATTGCTGCGTCCGCAGCCAGTCTTCTCGTGTCAACAAAAGGTTTTTCTTGGGGCCAAAAAGGCCACCAAATGATCAATCATGTAGCCGTTTCAATGGTGAATCACCCTGAAGGACGTAAGTTCCTAACGGCCAATCAAGAACAGATTAGAATGTTTGCCAGCACCCCAGATACTGCTTGGAAAAGTGGTGCAAGCGCCGAAAAAGAAAAACCACTCCACTGGTTTGAAATTGACGGCTACAACACTTCAAGTTTTGGTGAAGGCGTCGCTGACATGATTCTTTCTCAAGCTCGCAGTCAGTTAGGCCAACAGTTTACGACAAAATACGGTTTAGCACTCTGGCGCGTCAGCACATTGTATCAGGACCTTGTGGCAGCTCTTCGTGATCAAAATTGGGAACGCTCCATTCAAGTCGGTGGCGTCATAGGTCACTATGTTGGCGACATGACTCAGCCGATGCATTCGTCTACGGATTATGACGGACAATCCATTAACAAGCCTGGCGTTCATAAATACTATGAGACGACTCTTGTGAATCAAATTGCAAAAGAACATTTGTATGACACAGTCCTTGCTGATGCAGGCGAGCGTCGTCACGGACTAGAAAGATCTGTTGGCAATGACATGACTCCCGTTGAGCTTCAACACCTGGTTTATGATGAAGCTGAAACAGGATTTAATGCCCTTAGCGATATTCTTGGCAATATGGATGATCAAACCAACGATGAGTGGTTGACCAGTGACCTGAAGCCTCGTCTCGCTAGAGCATCTGCAGTGCTTGGCAAAATATGGGATGCTGCCTTAACAACAGCGCAAGTTAAAAACCTTCCAAAGGAAAATATCAAAGCAGCTGAGCCTCGCTGGATGCCAATGGAAAAATAAGATCAGAGTTCCTCTGTTTATACGATCATCTAATCCTCAAGGCCTCGGCCTTGAGGATTTTTTCTTTCTATAGGATTAATTAAAATATACACTGAATCTAGTACTAGGAACCAAATACGGGTTTGGTATCGATGCTTGACTGATAGATAGGTGACCATGCAGGGCACTGCAAAACTAAAACTTAAAAGTTCAAAGAAGAAGATCTCAAAGCCCACAATTGGCTGGAGGGAGTGGTGTTCTCTGCCTTACTTAGGTATTGCAAAAATCAAATGCAAAGTTGATACAGGTGCTAAAACGTCGTCCCTGCATGCCTATGATGTCGAAGTTATAAAACGACACGGGCTAGAATATGTTTCCTTTAAGGTACATCCCCTCCAAAGAGACACAAAACGAGTTGAACATTGTCTTGCACGACTTCAAGAGTGGCGTCAGGTAACTGATTCTGGTGGCAAAAGAACCTTGAGGCCCGTTATACTCAGCACCTTAAAGTTAGGTTCTGTTGTCAAAGAGATCGAATTCACATTGATTGCCCGAGATGAGATGGGTTTTAGAATGCTACTTGGTCGGGAGGCTTTAAAAAAAACCTGGCTCGTTGATCCCAGTAAAAGTTTTATTTTGAGTAAAAAATCGAAAACTAAATTGAAATAGGTGCGAAAGTCACAATTGAACAATTCATCACTGTTTCATCGAAATTCATTTAATTTGAAAAGGAATCCAACATGTCAACTTGGCTTGTTACTGGAAGTAGTCGCGGCATAGGGCTTGAATTGTGCAAGGTGTTACTGGCTAAAGGGCACCAAGTTATTGGAGCTTGCAGAAATCCAGAAGGCTGCAGAGATCATTGGGAGTTATCCAGCGATTTTAAGTCTAAGTTTAAATCGATAAAATTAGATGTTCTGAACGATGATGATATCCAAAAACTTCCTGAAGCGATTGGCGACCAACCATTGGACTGCCTAATCAATAATGCTGGAGTTTTACTGGGTGAGAAAGATCGATTGGTTAACTTGAACTACGATGAACTCTTAAAGAGTTTTCAGGTTAATACGATTGCGCCGATGAAAATTACGGCGAGCTTGATTCCTTCCCTATCGAAATCCAAAAACCCAAAAGTATCTCACATCACTTCTAAAATGGGCTCAATCACTGACAATACTAGCGGTGGCTATCATGCATACCGCATGTCTAAGGCGGCCTTGAATATGTTTCACAAGGGATTTAGCAAGGACTTCCCCATGATTTGTTCGTTGGTGCTGCACCCCGGTTGGGTTCAAACATCTATGGGTGGATCGAGCGCACCAATCGCTCCGATAGATTCTGCAGAAGGATTGATCGACGTTATTGAAAGAGCGACAATTCGAGACTCAGGTTCATTCTTTGATTTTCGTGGGGAAAGGATTCCTTGGTAAATGGTCAAGTCCATTATTTTTCTTTTGGTCTCAAATCTCTTTATGACCTACGCTTGGTATGGCCACCTCAAAAGCTTGAAATCTTCACCTCTGTGGATCGCTATTTTGGTGAGTTGGGGTGTGGCTTTTTTTGAATATTGTTTTCAGGTTCCAGCGAACCGCATGGGTCATCAATATTTTTCACTGCCCCAATTAAAAATCATACAAGAAGTCATCACGATGCTTGTCTTCGCCCTCTTCGCTGTGTTTTATATGGGTGTTGCACTCAATCGAAATTTTTTCTATTCAAGTTTGTGCCTTGTCGGTGCAGTCTATTTTATGTTTCGCGATGGTCTACCAGTCCAGTAAAACTGTATTGAACTGGTAAAAGTGCCGTTTAATGCCAAATTGGAAGTGAGTCTTATGAAGTCAGATTCAAAATTAGTTTACTCCACGGAAACTGGCCGCGCGCCAGAACATAATTCAAAAAAGGACACTTGGATCAAGAACGCTGGCCCAGCAAAAATGCGCTTAGAGACAGCCGGGCGCGGCGGTAAAGCAGTCACAGTCCTTTTTCAACTACCTTGGACAGAAGATGAAGCAAAGAAGCACTTAAAAGCAATGCAAAGTTCATTTGGATGTGGAGGCTCAATCAAAGATTCAACACTTGAATTGCGCGGGGATGTTCGCGCAAAAGTTGAGGCATTTTTCGCCGCAAAGTCGTTGAAGATCATCCGAGCGGGAGGATAAAGGCGTGACGTACCGCTCTACGAAAGAATGTATCGAGGATTTAGAGCGCCATGGCATGCTTCTGCGGATTGGGCATGAAGTTGACGGCTGCTTGGAAGCAGCAGAAATTCATCGTCAAGTTTTCGACGCCAAGGGTCCTGCAATTCTTTTTGAGAAAATCAAAGGTTCGCCTTTTCCAGCCGCATCGAATTTGTTTGGAACTTTAGAACGATCCCAATTTATTTTTCGAAAGACGCTCAAGTCAACAAAAGATGCCATCGCGATCAAAGCCAATCCTGAAGCAGCCATAAAAAATTTTTGGCGCTATTGGAAAGCTCCAATTACTGGCCTATTGAGTCTTCCTAAGAAAGTCTCAAGTGGTCCCGTTTTAGAATGCGAAACAAAGATCGATCAATTGCCATTGATAACAAGCTGGCCGATGGATGGCGGGCCATTTGTGACCCTACCGCAAGTTTATACTGAAAGCTGTTTAAGACCAGGAGTTATGAACTCAAATATTGGCATGTACCGCATCCAACTTATGGGAAACGACTATCAAAAAAACAAAGAAGTCGGCGTCCACTATCAGATTCATCGCGGCATGGGAATTCATCATACCGAAGCCATGCAAAAGAACGTTCCACTAAAGGTCGCCATTTTTATAGGAGGCCCGCCAGCTCATTCTTTTGCAGCTGTTATGCCTCTTCCTGAAAACTTACCAGAAGTGATTTTTGCAGGCATGCTAGCGGGGCGCAGATTTCGTCATATCAAGTGGGGCGGCTGGACCGTCGCAGCGGATGCGGACTTTTGCATATTGGGAACCATTCATGGCGATTCGACCAAACCTGAAGGGCCGTTTGGCGATCACTTAGGCTACTATAGCTTGAAGCATCTCTTTCCTGTGATGACTGTAGAAAAAGTTTTTCATCGAAAAGACGCTATCTGGCCGTTTACCGTCGTCGGTCGCCCCCCGCAAGAAGACACTGCATTTGGCGCAATGATTCATACTATGACTAAGCCCATGGTGCCCGTATCAATACCTGGCGTGAAGGCGATGCATGCTGTGGATGCTGCAGGAGTGCATCCATTATTGTTTGCAGTCGGCACTGAACGCTATGTACCCTATCAGAAGACTAAGCCTCAAGAGTTACTCACTCAGGCCAATGCCATTTTGGGATTCAATCAAGCCAGCCTTGCCAAGTACCTAATGATTATCGATCATGCTGACAACCCTGGACTAGATATCAACGATGAAAGTGGATTTTTACAGCATGTACTAGAACGAGTCGATTGGACTAGGGATCTTCATTTTCAAACAAAAACAACTATTGATACATTAGATTACTCAGGATCTGCGATCAACGAAGGCAGTAAAGTCGTGATTGCGGCTCGGGGCACCAAAATCAGAGACCTTGCGACTGATATTGAGTCAAATTTAGATCTGCCAAAGGGATTTTCCAATCCCAAGATCGCCATTCCCGGAGTTCTTCTCCTAGAAGGGCCTGCCTTTAAAGATTACGATCAAGCCGCAGACGATATGATGCCTTGGACCAAGAATGAAAAGAATATAGCAGTAGATACTCCCCTTGTCGTGATTGTTGATGACTCTGATTTTGCGTCTCATTCATTAAAAAACTTTCTTTGGGTTACTTTTACCCGAAGTCAGCCAAGTCATGATATATATGGAGTTGGCTCAAGGTTTACGTTTAAGCATTGGGAAGCCCACGGCAGCTTGATCATAGACGCTAGAATCAAACCTCACCACGCACCACCATTGGTTGAAGATCCAAATGTGGTTGAAAAAGTTTCTAGATACTTGGAAACGTTGAATTTGACGGTATTTAATGAGTGGGATCCAATCGAGAAAAAGACAATTCAAAAAACAATGAAATTGAATTCAAAACAAAACGCAGAATAGTTATCAATGATTCACTCGACAGGAGCACTATGAACGCACAAGAACTAGCGAAATACTTTGATCATACCGCACTCAAAGCCGAAACAACTTTAGACGACATCAAACGTCTTTGTCATGAAGCTAGGCAATTGGGGACAGCATCTGTATGCATCAATCCGACATGGATTCCTTTTGCTAGGCAGGAATTGGATGGGTCTTCAGTGATGGTCATTACGGTCATTGGATTCCCCCTGGGAGCCATGTCGACAAGTGCAAAAATTTTTGAAGCGCGAGATGCCATTGAATGTGGAGCCCAGGAAATCGATATGGTTCTCGCTGTTGGAAAAATGAAGTCTCAAGATCATGAATATGTAAAGCATGAGATTCGGTCTATTCAAGCTGCGTGTGGAGATATTCCACTAAAAGTCATTTTTGAAACTTGTTACTTGACTGAACATGAAATTGAAATGGCCACTCGATGGTGTGCTGAATACGGCGTTGCATTCGTCAAAACATCAACCGGTTTTGGATCTCGAGGTGCAAGCGTCAGGGATTTAGAGATCATGCGCCAAACAATTCTGTCGGTTCCTGAATCGCCTACCAGAATTAAGGCATCCGGAGGAATTCGCACCTTGGATGACGTTCAGAAAATGATCGCTGCGGGAGCTGACCGCATTGGCGCAAGTGCCACGGTTGGCATCATAGGCGAATTGACTGGTAAGAAGCATCACGTTAAAAGCGACTACTAATTAAAGGGACACACGACGTAAAATTATGGGGACACACGACGTAACCCGCACTTACCACAGTTCGGGTTACGTCGTGTGTCCCCATAATTACGTCGTGTGTCCCCA
>JAPLFV010000159.1:32770-33728 GCA_026390495.1 Pseudomonadota bacterium
TGATAGTGGCGAATTCTTTGCAAGAGAGTACTGGGTTGGTGATAGCGCTGACCAGATCCAAGTTGACTTGGAAGGATACAACTACCTGAGGATGTCAAAGTCTGGAACTATCCTTGAGGCCTATGAATTTTATGAGTTTGAAGATTTATCTGAGTTTGGGTTTCCACTTCCGGATTTGACTGACGTCAATTGGCTAACAGACCTCGGCTATTCAAACTTTGACGATTTAGAAATCGTCAACGAAATGGACTTTAATCGGATCAAAGAGCTGGCTCAGATTCCTCGGCCTGACTACAATTCTGGAAGCCCAAATGAATGATACTGAAATGTAGAGTCTGCAAAAAAATTGACGATCAAACAATATGAAGTCAATTTTAGATAATTAAACCGAGGAGGAATGAGCGCCTGCCGAAGGCGCGGGTCTATCCGTGTTGTTGATCAGTTCACTTGCTTTGCACCTTTGGAGCTGTTTATGCACTGTTGCTTTTTTAGACTAGCCTTTATATATCCTCTCGCCTTCAGTTGTCAGATTGTCTTGGCAAAGGTCGGTTTTATTCCAAAATGCCCCGGTCCAGTGACAATCAAGGACCAGATATCGGCCTTTGCTGTACACCAAAATGGTCGCTTGGCGTTTTCATCAAGTGAAGCGGGAGAAAATTATTTTATAGATATAAAGCAATCAAATATTGCAAGAAAGGCCAATTTTGATGGGGCGCGTAGCGCCACGTTTCACCCGACAAAACCAATTCTATTCTGGGTATCAAGCATCGATAGCAATTTACATAAATACAATTTGTCAAAAAATGATACGGCCAACACCATAAATCAAAATGATTTGCCGACTTCTAAAGATAAACCCAATGATGTTTTGTTTGAAGATATAGAGATTTCTGGTGACATTGGAGTTCTTCCTATGAACCAGGATGTTCTCTATGGCATATCATCAGATGGCTTGTTT
>JAPLFV010000162.1 GCA_026390495.1 Pseudomonadota bacterium
AAATTATTAGCTGCATCACATACAAAATTGAAGTCTTTAAATCCAACTGATTCATATACTCTGGTCTGAGGATTCCACCATATAAAGTCTTTTGTACAGTTTCCACTTCCAACTAGCACACCCTCAGCCTGATTTCCAGAAAGTGTAAACGTACATGTACCGCCAGCGGCCATTGAATACTTCCTTGAGGTGCTTGCTGGACAAATAGGAGCAGAGGAATTTGACGCTCCCTGCGTAATATAATTTAAGCTGACTTCATTCGTTAGCGCCGTCAATTTGTTGCTATTTTGACGCTTGGGTAAGGTTAAATCTATATTAGTGAAATCCAATGTTTCGAGCATTGAATTTGTGCCATCACAAAAATTTCTGCGCAAAGATATCGCCATAATTGAGTTGCCAGTACTTTTGCAAGTAGCGGGGAACGCAGTCATGGCGCCTTTAGCGGGTGACTTTGTTAAGTTAATATTAGAGGTAGAGCCAAACTTACTATAGACAGGGGAAATGCTCGGACCTTGGCTCTGACTTTTTACCTCAATGGATCGTTTTGAGTATAGAACAGTACGACTTTTATTGAAGTCACACGCGTCAGGGAAGGCACTCGCTTTGTCGCCATGCGCGAGCGCCATACTGCATTTCTTTTCTTGTAGTTTGACAATAGAATCAGGACTAAGCGCAGTTTTATGTTTCCATATATTTGTGTCTGTTTTTGTTACCGTCTGCATTGCGGTTCCATTGCAACTTACAACGATACAAACTTGATGTTCACCAGTAGAATCAGCAAAAGGACCGACGGTCGCATTTGGAAGTGCTGAGGTCACACAGACAGGAGTACTGCCGCATTGAAAAGATGTGCTTTTGCAAAGTGCATCTGATTCCGACACAACCGAGGCACTTGAAGGAACTTTAAGATCGTCAACAGAAGTTTTTTGCCGATATTTGCAATTTTGTGAACTATCATACAATTTCCTAATTTCTACGGTTCGGCTAACCCTTGTCGCCCATTCCTGTGGTTCTGCAACACTATAGGACCAACTTTTCAATTCTTCCAATTGTACGTAAGAATCCCCAACGCGTGAGGTATTCAAGGAATTTGAGGATCCTGGAGAGTTACTTGGAGTCGGGCTTTGGGCAGGCGTTGCGACGGTCGAAGGCGAAGGATTGGTGCCATTTTGTGCCGCATTAGGCTGACTATCATTTCCCTTAGACTTTTTAGCTGCTTCTTTACAAGAAATTGCAAAAAGAGAAAAAAGCAGAACAAATGAAAGCAGTCTTTGAAAAGCCATGGGAAATCTCTCCTTTTTTAGAGTTGCCTATCTATCGGCACCTGTAACAAAAACTTTAAAAAGATATTTTTTTGGTCAAACATTCAAGCAAATTTACACTGTTAAGTTTTGCATTTTTTCTTTTTTGAAGTTAATGAAAATTGTCTTTCTGTTCGTATTTTTGTTTCACTTAGTTGCCTTTTGGCGTCTTTTGGACAAGATGTGCAGCAAACGGATGAAGGCTGCGATTCCACTTTGGCTTTGTTACTATAATGCTGAAAGCTTGAATGACGATATACGCACAAAGCCTCTCAATTTTAGCACCTCTTTAAGTGATAGGCTGCTAAGGCCTTCGGCACCTGGAGATTCAGGTGTGGTAATCTACGGCGCAAAGAGTCAAATCGGAGGTTTAAAGCGAATTGTAGAAGAAGGTACGAATGGGTCATATTCTGAAGCAATAAATCCCTATGGACCAAGTGCTACCAGTTTTTTCAAGGAAGCAAAGGCCAGGGGCGGAGTCGTCGATCGCTGGCATTCATGTGAATAAAGCCATAGAAGCCACTAGTCAAAGCTAGCGTCGCGGCAGGAGGCAAACATGATCCATTCTCGATTCGCCAATTATTTTGTAGCTTTTAAAGCCGCATCAATAGCGGCACGAAGCTGCGACGGACCGAGTTCTTGCAACGGCCTCTCATTGATGAAAAATGATGGTGTGCCCTTGACGCCAACTGTTTGACCATCTTCTTGATCCATGCGAACTCTTTCACCATGCTTAGCTGCGAGTTTGTCCCGATCTAGATTTTCCAGTGGAATACCAAGATTAGCTAAATAGGTTGGAATCAGATCTGGACGAGGTTTCTGATGATTGCCCCACTCCGGCTGCTTTTCAAATAAAACGGTTAATGCATCTTCGAATCTCCCAAGTTCTCGCGCTTCTTCTAAAGCGGTAGCAGCGAACATGGAGCCGTCATGGTACGGCATGTAGCGAATAACGAAGAGTACACGATCCTTATACTCAGAAATAATTCGTTTAACTTCTGGATGCATTGCACTGCATGCCTCACATTCCGGATCGAGCCATTCGACAACGGTCACTCGAGCCATTTCATTGCCAAAACGCGGGCTATGCGGACGAATAAACGCTTTTGACAGTTCTGAACTACTGACTTGCTGTCCTAAAACGGATTGTGTGTCCGGAGTTTCCACGGATGCCACTGGCCTATCCTTTCTTTGAAACAAAAAAATTGCAACAACCGCGATCGCGACAGCCAACATTCCAAAAACAAATCCTCTATTTTTCATTTCATCTCCTTTATTTGCCGTTCAAAACAGGACTCAAAAAAAGCAATAAAAAGCATGGCTAGAAAACCAATCAAAGATAACAAAGGAATCGTAATAAAGCCAAAAAGCTCCAATTGCTTTGAAGAACAAGAAACCGCCCCCGTACAAGGAACCAACGGCTGGTCGATCACACCAAAATAAAGTAGGTTATGATAAATCGCAAAAATCAGTCCTATCAATAGCAACGGGACGCTGTATTTACGATGGAACTGATCTTCTGTTAAAAGTGCACCACCGAAAATGACCACCAAGGGATAAATACAGATTCGTTGATACCAGCACAAGGTGCAGGGGGGGAATTTCATAACCTCGCTGAAATAGAGACTGCCAAGCGTCGAAGACAAAGCAATCACAAAATTTAATCGCAACCAAAAATTTAACGGCAACATACTAGTCAAACAAATTCCTCCAAGCGTAGTCATGGATTTGGCTGGATCAGCCGATCCATTCATCATACTACATTCTAGTACATTCATAAATCCCTAGAGCATTTTGCTTCAAAATATCTTCTGACATATACAACAACCTCCCGATCTTTTTACTACCCAAGGAATAAATCACAACTCGGCCTTTTTGAAGCGATTTGACGTGCCCGCAGTTTCGTAGACAAGCCAAATGATTGGAAACATTTGACTGCGTCAAGCCAGTCTTTTTGACAATTTCACTTACAGAAAGCGGTCCCGCTCTTAAATAGGACATGATTAAAAGACGAGATGAGTCTGATAAACCCTGAAAAAATTTTGCCAATAGCTTCATACGTCTAGCTGTCGATTCCATTTCACTCACGGACAACTCCCCACTTTTGTTCGGCCGACACTTTCTGAATCAAGACTGCGTCGTGATTCAGAAAAAATATGAAAAGCAGACCTTGCGAAAAAAATCGCCAATGCGCCGCCTACAGCAAGATCTGGCCAAGGGCTACCGGTAAAACTGACAAGGACTGCTGCACACAAAACCGATACATTCGCAACGATATCGTTTCTAGAGCACAGCCATACGGATGCCATATTCACGTCGGTATTTCGAAATCTCGTTAAAAGAACAAGACAGGTGAGATTTGCGATAAGTGCCACAACACCGATGATTCCCATCACGTCATAGGAAGGAAGCTCGTGAGTGAAGACTCGATATGTTGCCGCGGCGATGACAGAGACTGAAGAAAAGAGAATGATCCAACCCTTAAACATTGCAGACCGAGCTTTGGCGATCAATCCTAATCCAACAACGTACAAAGTGACCCCATATGCCAATGCATCGCCGAGCATGTCAAGCGAATCGCCAAGGAGCGCAACCGAATCCGCATATATGCCTGCGATCGCTTCCACTCCAAACATGATTATATTTATGGCTAAAACAATCCACAGCACTTTTCTTTGGTCTCGTGCCATTTTCTCCAATTCAGGATTTTTACCTTCGCAGCAAGATGCGCCCATAATCTGCTCCCTTAACATTTCAAACAATTCTGCGACATCGATCAATCATATCATTATATATTAATATATTAATATATTAATATATCAATATGTCTGTAATCTTTGTATGGTCTTTAGTCTCGCCTAGGTTCAAACGTTAATCTCACTGCATTGCACCCCTCGGCTTAAAAGAAGATGAAGTCCTCGATACTTAAGCGTAGACAAATCAGTCGGAAGAAAAACGTATTGGTGAAAAGATATATTGATTCCTTCAGAACGAATTTTGCAGTTGCTGGAACAAAGCGAGCTGCGACCCCAAGTTTTGGATCAAATCTTGATTCGAGCATGTGGTGAGCGACCTACAGTCTTATTGATTTCTGCATGTTACTCGGGAATATTTTATAACTTTACTTGTATGCGCAAACCAAATCGCATTATGTTAAAGGCGACAGGTGCCGATGAACACGAAATCACAGCTCGCACCAGTTGCAAAGCCAAATGTTATTGCAGAACAGCCACCAAGTCTGAAAGATTAGTTCACATTCTGATCGCTTAAACTGAGTCCACCGGATTGAACAACCCGCGAGTAAAACGTCTTTCAGGTTTTTAACCTTTAAGGAAGACATCTTAGAATTATGGTGCACAGTTTTTAGCACTTTCATGAATGCCGCAGATCTCAAGCCCTTTTGCATTGGCCCAAGATACCGCCCAGGATCTGAAGGTATTCGTGTACACGTTGGAAACGTATGATGTGTCCCGTGTGTTAGAGCGACTATTGACACCGACGACTCTCCTCAGGCTGCCGATTTCCATAAAACCGCCACCACCAGAGTCCCCGGAGCATAAAGCGACCGTACCGGAGGTCACGATGTCATGACTTGTTCCACGTGGACAACTGACAGCATTGACGGTTCCAACACGAAATTCCCCATCGCGCCCGCCACCCCAAACTCTGCAACCAAAGCCTGTCCAAAGAAATTCCTTTCTGGGTGCACACTGAACCTCTTCTTCCGTGGCAATCACTTCAAACAGAATTCCTTCAACTGCCGTGGTTAAATGGCACAAGGCCCAGTCGGCAGTGCTGTTGGTAGCGTAGTTGCTGTGATGAGTGCATCGACCAGCATACTGAACGCCCGCAATAGAGAAAGATTTCGTGCTACCATTTCCTACACAGTGAGCCGCCGTCAGAAGCACTCGATCGCCAATCAACGTCGAGGAGCAGTTTCCAATCCAAGGACTTGCTTCCCAAGCTGCGGGATCCGCAACCGTTCCGCCAATCAATAGAGATTGAAACTCTCCAGCAATTGCAAAACTGTTTAGACAAGCCGACGCTGAAACAAACAAAACCACCTTATAATCAAGTTTAAGAAGTTGCATAAATCCTCCCGAACAAAATAGCCGCATTTTCAAGACAACTTCGGTATCGGCAAATTAAGGGTTTAGGTGAACTGGGTGGGATGAATTGTTGCGAGTATTAAGCAATTAATAGCGGGTGTTGAGTATTGGATCAATGCCGGAAAATTATTATTTTTTAGGGCTGATTCCGGTAGTTACGAAAATGGAATAAGTGAACCATTTCTTAAGTCACTTCAAAATTGATGAAGTGTTGCTAAATACGAGCAACTTAGATTTTTGGTTGACACCAGCTGACCCCTACAACTGGCTTCTAAAACACCGTAAAAACAAAAATTGATTGTTATTTATGGGGAAACATAATCGCTTTTCTTTTACACCCTTCTTTTGAAGTGATTCGGAAAACGTTTCACCTTTTAAGTAAGTGTTACCGGGAATTATGGTTACTTTCTTTTTCATACAGCCATTTTACCCCACTCATCTTTAGATATCGAATTTTTATAGTAACTAAACATTTTTCGGACTTTATTCCTTTGTGCTTGCCGA
>JAPLFV010000181.1 GCA_026390495.1 Pseudomonadota bacterium
GAGGGATACAACAACGTCGCAAAGCTAATAAAAAAGAGAGCTTACGGATACAGGTCTTTCGAAAATTATAGACTTAGGTTATTAAACGCTTGTGCCTGAAGGGTTCTGACAGGGACCCACCATGAAGTGAGAAGAAAGAAAATATAGGGCCCACTATGAAATAAGAAGAAAGCAATGTGCTATGCAAGAGAAATGGCGCGCTCGGAAGGATTCGAACCTCCGACCCCCAGATTCGTAGTCTGGTATTCTATCCAACTGAACTACGAGCGCGAACAAAGAAACTGCAGATAAGCAGGCGGCGGTTTTACAAAAGCTGCGCTAAAAAGGCAAGGTCAATTTCATGAAAATAGGCCCATTCTAAATAAAATTGATCTTTTTTTTAAATTTGACATGCGCTTCACAAGATTCTATACATGCCGTGAATCCTTTAACTGACGAGGTATCTGTGAAAAACCTGTTAATAAAAGTTCTTTTTGGTCTCTTTTTACCAGCTCAAGCATTTGCTTCTATTGACCTTTTGAAGGCAAGTGGCGTGGTTTATCACAACTCTTGTTCTTACTATTCCAACACTGAAGCAAGAGTCATCCTAGAGCTTCAAAGGCCCATTTCTGAGGGTGAACAGGTTGAAGCTCATATTGGCTTTGGTGGTTTTGATTGGAGACGCCCCGCAAACAATCGGTTGCAATGGATCGAGATCATCAACCTTGCTCCTTCGAGCGTTGGGTCTGACGTTACCAAATTTGACTTCAAGAAAGTCGTAGGAAGTAGATTAAATCCTATTCATGTAGACTCGGTTCAGGTGGTTTTTAAAGTCACAAAATCCAATGGTGACGTTGAATGGATTCGCGGGTCTGACGGCCAAATGTCCTTTTTTGAAATCACTTTAACAGATTCAACTGCTGGCCTGCCGTGTCGCCAGGGTCAGTCCGAGTTAGATGTGAAAGAATTTAAGGTCATTGGAGTTGATCGAAATTAATATTTCGCCAATATTAAACGCATCTGCTTTAGATCGAAGGTAACAATCTTATCTAAAAAAAAGTTACCTCCGATTGATCCCATTCTGAAGTTTGAATCGAACCCAACTTCATCGTCTCCATTTCGAAAGTCATTGCTAGCACCGATTGATATCTGACCAGGTACTTTTGCGTAATAGGTCGTCGTTGCAATTCCGGCCATTGTTTTATAAGTCTTTTTGCGAATTTTAGGATCTGAACTCTGCAATCCTAAAACATCGAAAAACTTCATTGGCAATTTAGATGAAGCACTTCCGATATCAACCATCGCAAGCTGAGTTTGACCGGCGACAAGCAAATCAATCTGAGTTGTAAATGAAACAGGTATCATTCTTTCGCTTTTTAAGGGAATTGAGACTCCTGCCTTCTCACGCTCCTTAAGCGAATCTAGAGTTTCAATGATCAATTTTTTTGAAGGGTAGTCTATAGTCACAACCTGGTCTTTAAAAAAATTCAAGGAAATCAGACCATGCACATTTTCTTTCTTACCTAAACCATTAAAGTATTCATGAGCTGCCGCATGCAACCCAATTTTATTTAAAGGTCCAATTGCAGCAGAATCGAGTTTGCCAACTAAAATAGGAAATTCTTCCCCAGTCAATCTACGCCCAACATACTGTTTATCTGCGTTTAAACCCAAAGAGTCTGCCAATTCTGAAGAAAGAATTTCCAGTCCTGCTCCAGAGTCAAAAATCATGTTCCTAGTAATATTTGTGCCAAAAACTACTGGAATAACAATCGCTGTATCATCGCCTAAAAAAGTAAATTGCAACTCAAATGGGCGCTGGAGTGCGATAGTTTCAGAGTCTGAAGTGGTAACACAACCAAGAGAAAGCATTTGAAAACAGGTTAGAAAGGCCAAGAAAAACTTCATCGGTCTAAAACCCCAAAAAAATAAAGATGACCTTCAAGACTTTAAATGAGTCAATGCTCAAACCAAGCTTTCTTTGAGACATAGTCAATCGTCACAGACCTAAATTTGCTAAACACAGGCCCACCGATTGCACCATCACACTTGCAGTCCATTACTCCCGCCATCATCTCATCATAGGCGATATTTGGACGACGAGCGAACCAAACCGGTCCAACTTTTTTGCCGGCAACTGTGATTTCTGGAACTTCGATCAAAGCCTGTCTTCCAAACCTGTCACCACCTTCAATCACTCTCCAGTCAGGATTCTTTGCTCGCCAGACATCAAACACGGATTCTCTCACAAAATTTGAGGCACTAAACGCATTCTTTAAGCCCAAAGTTTTTACAGCTTCAGCAGAAAGAAACGACGTCGCACCAGTATCAAACAGCATCTGAAGCTTAGATCCAGAAACGTCTATCTCAAATCTAGGACAGTAATAATAGGCATGAGGGGTACTCGCCTTAAGCCCTAAATCAACAGGTTCACCCAATACATCCTTAGAGCTATCCAAAAGGACCAATTGTTCATTTTTATAATTAAATCGCCAAATACGACGCCCAAACCATCCGTGACCGAAAACGCCATCGCACATGACTTTTCGCATAACTGCTGCTTCTTCGTTCTCTGGCATGACACGGATCCACTCTCCCTGCAAAACATCAAACGGGAAATTTTTAAATGGCGAAAGTGATCCAAACTTCAAAAAGCCCTTTTCAACTTTCGAATCGCCTGTCTTCCAGTAATAGGCAAACTCAGGATAGATTCCAGTGTTTCCACCCGTATCAAGAAGAAGGCTCGCCTCAACATGATTGAATGAGACTTTTGCAAAAATGCGGTTATCAACAAACTCTACAGGAATATTTTGCGAATCCGCCAATGAAGGCGTTGCTCTCGCCAAGAAACCCAAAGATAACAGTAATGTAACCACAGAATTTATAATATTCATATCAAAGCTCCCTCTATATAGATGGCAGACTTCTAACATTGGCGGTTAGACTGTTGCAAGAATAACGCAGGCGTCAAATATTGTTTGAACGACCTAAATGGTGTTACTTTCAGTCCTTTAAAGCCAGAGATCGTCTGCCGCAAGTTGCGGGCCAGACTGTCAAAAAATTAAGATTCGAAAATTAGAAAGTATTATTGGTAATGAACAAGCGACTCGCAACAATCACAGGCATCATACTTTTTATTTTTGCTATTTGGCAATTGGCAGACCGCGGCTTTTTGCGAATGAATTACCTTTCACACTCAGATTTTCCAATACTAGGTATTGATGTTTCTCATCACCAAGGAGAAATCGATTGGACTAAAGTCAGAAAAGATCACATTAGGTTCGCCTACATCAAGGCGACTGAAGGCGGGGACTTTAAAGATCCAAAATTTTTGCAAAACTGGAGAGAGGCAAAAACCGCGGGTCTAAGGGTAGGTGCCTATCATTTTTTTACTCTATGCCGACCCGTTGAAGACCAAATTGCAAACTTTCTTACAACAATTTCTTTTGAGGACGACAGTCTGCCCCCTGCGCTTGATCTTGAGTTTCTAGGAAACTGTAAAGACTCCATTCAAAAAGTTACGTTGCCTAGCGATATTGAGATTTTTATTAATGCAATAAAACAAAAATTTGGCAAAGATCCAGTATTGTATACAACGTATGAATTCTACGATGCACACCTAAGGTCCAGCTCTCTCAAACTAAACAATGTTTGGATCAGAAGCATTTTTGGTTTTCCAGATGAAGACCCAAAGTGGATTCTTTGGCAGTATGCAAATCGAGGGCGCATAAAAGGCATAGATACACCTGTTGATCTAAACGCCTATAGGGGAACATTCGAAGACTTTTATTTGTTTTAAATTTGCTTAAAGAGTTGTCAAAAAAACTTAGGGCTGCCCATTTAGAAACTTATTCGCCAATTCCGCGGTTACTTTCCAAACCGGAGCAATGCGATAATTAGACAGCACTAAAATTGACAACCCTTGATCTGGAAAGATCGCCGCAAAGGATTTGTTCCCTCCCCATAGGCCTCCGTGATCAAGCATTCTGACGCCATTATACTCATCTATTTGCCAGCCAAACCCGTAATCTATAGGCTTTCCATCATCTGTTGATCCAGCTTCAAAAAGTCTTCCCGGATTTTTTAAGAAGGGTAGGGATTTCGTTGCCACTGAATTAAGCCAACGGCCGTAGTCTTCAGTGGTCGTCAAAATTCCACCATCTCCAAACACATAGTCACAATCTCGACGATCGATAATCTCAAAAAATGGCCAGTCATCGTAGGGAACAGCTCTATTTACAACAAGATCGGAGCTATCAATAGATAGCACTTTAGAATTCGTCATCTGTAGAGGGCGAAAGATTTCTTGTTCAATAAAAGAATCAAAACTAACTTTTGCCACTCTTTGGACAATCTCGGAAAGGACAACATATCCGGTGTTGCTATACTCGTGTTTAGTGCCCGCCGGTTCGTATAGTTTGGTTTCCTTCGATAGAAAATCCAATATATCTTTATTTAAAACCATTTTTCCACCACCGCACAAAGACATATAATCTGGTAGGCCGCTGGTATGAAAGACAAGATGACGAATTTTCACAGCTTGTGCATAGGTTGGCCACTCTGCAATATATTGACTGACGTTATCATTTAATGACAGTAAACCGCGTTCTTCCAAAATAAGAATGGCTGCGGCAGTAAACTGTTTGGAATTGGAAGCCAAGTTAAACTTTGTTTGACGACCTGCTAATATTTCTTTTTGTCTATCTTGATATCCAAAGAAATTTTCCTCGATGACTTTTCCTGACTTAGTTACCGCGTAAGCAATTCCTGGGCCTTTTTGCTCTGTAAATTTTTCTAACTGGACAATATATTCGCCCGCATAACTTAGCGAAGTCCAAACCGCACTTAGAGCTAACAAAACAATCTTTAATGAGAAATTTGATTTCATATTCGAGTGACTCCTTAAACTAAAATGAAAATTAGGACGTAGTTGTTTTTGGAAAGAGACTTAGATGTTCGTGAATCACTTTCCAAGTTTCTGCTCTTTTGACAATCACACTTGTTCCTCGTCCACTGCCTTGAGCGAACAGGCCATTTATTTTACCTTCCCAGTGATATGTATAAACATAAACAGCACTTGTTTCAGATTTTGAGATACAGGCCACATCCTCAATGCGGTAGACTTCCTCTTGAATCAGCTGCCACGTATTTTCGAAAGCTTTTTGAATTGCAGGCAATCCACAATAAGAGCCGCTGCTAAACCAAAACACCGCCTTATCATCAATCAACGGTTGCACACGATCAAACTCATGCGTGTTAGTTAGTCTTTCATATGTTTTTAAAAATTCGTCTGCTTGCATAAACACTCTCCGAAACAGACTTTAGGTGTTAAAGGCCTAATTATAGACAACTAGAGCAATGCCGTTCAATAAATAAGATTTTTCAAAGAATTATTTAAGTCCAACCTTTAAGCGATTTGTTAAACTACGACAGGTAGAGCCTACAAATTCGTAAGGATCAGCCTAAATTATTGCCTTCATCGCCATCATCTTTCGATGCAGGATATCTCACATGATTAACGGTCCTGACAACATAATCGGTATAGTGTCCAGCATCAATTTCAACTAAAAACTGCTCTTTTGTCATTACTGCAGATTTTTTTAAATCAAAGAAAATTTCATTCGCACCAGTTTTAGTTTCTTGAAGAACAATCACTGTTTTCTGAGGATTTTTAAACTCAGATCCCTGGTACCGTCTTGGATCTTTGATTGAAATAATTAATTCTGCATCATCTAAAGCCTTTTTGATTGCGCTTGCCAGATCTTCTTTCGTTTTGTATTTCTTAGCCAAACTTCTACCAATAGCGTTATTCCAGTTATCCATATTCTCGTCGCCGGGTTGAGAATGAATATTCAGACCTTCATTGAGCCAACCAGCAAGCTTCGCGCCATTCTCACCATATTCGTATGTAAAAATTGCGCTTACATAAGCATGACGAAAAGCATCGACATCGTTATGTTGGAGATTTGCGCGCGAAAGATCCAATGTACCGTCACCTGTCTTTGGCAACGGTCTGACAAGTTTATCAAAATAGTTATAGGATTCATGCTCAGCCTCTTTACATAATTGTGTCGGTTCTCTCATCATAACCGCCTTTGGCTAAGTACAATCCAGTAAGACCAAAAAATATTACTGAGAATGACTAGAATGCCAAAATCATTAAAAGCAAAGACGAGAAAACCGAAGGAGGGCAGGAGTAGAACGGATGTCACAGTTCGATAGCGAGCCCCAAGGCGAGTCGTTGATAGCCATAGTCCCGAAATCAAACATGCAGATTTTGGTGTGAGATTCATGAACGTATAGATCTCATACCTAATCGGTTCAAGGTAGGAACGAGTAAAAAATGCGTGAAACATCACCATGAATGCAAGACACATCGTTCTTGTGATAAATTTATGCCACTGAAGCTCATTTGCCTTAAAAATCTCAATAAAAGACAAAACCTTCGCATGTTTTTCGGCGATCTGTTGACTCACTTAAAATCCTTATTCTGCAAACAATTAATTTTGGGACATCAAGTTCTCATCCTACATAATTTCAGACCAGACCTGTTACCATAAAATTAAATTTTTTGCTGCCGATGCAGCTGCACCGTATAAACATCCTAATCATCTTGATAGTTACAAAGTCGACTTGATTTCCTGGTACAGCAACAATCGGCACATTGACCGATTCTTAGATGCTTTTAAAAGCAAGATATGCGCCTAAATCGATTGCCATGTGGCTGATAGACTGATCACCTTGATTGTCGGAATCATGCTACTTCAGTCCTTACCCTTATTTTTAAACCATCCGTAGCCAATTGCTCATTAATAACCAGCTCCACCAGCACCGTTTCCGAATAACCAATCCTTTTGGCAATTTCGGCCGCCTTCTTTGGACTTACCACCTGTCGGCCCTTTTCGATGTCGCATAAATTCGCCGCAGAGATTCCAATTTTCTTCGCAAATGCCGCTTGAGTAACACCTAGACTTTCCCGCCACGACGATAAAAATCCCGCAAAAGTCATTGCCCCAAGCTTCTTCTCCAAGGACTCTCGACCATACTTCGATTTAGTACTCATGTTTGTTTACCTCGATGACTTGGGCAATTTGGATCTGCCCGTCTTTTCGTTCGTAATAGATGACGCGATATGCACGATTTAGCCTTGCCAACCTTTGCCCGGCACGATTCCCTCGCAAGGGCTCATCGTGAAATCCCTTGAAGTGGCGGACTATAGGCATTCCGTCTCGCTCAACCGCAACCACCCATGATCGAAATTTTTGCCGGATGAACTCGGGCAATCGATCAAGATCCTTCTCAACACTTTTTGTCCATTGGACCTTCCACATCAATCAATAATACTGCTATTGGCAGTACATGTCAAGCGTTGCCTTGAATCTCTCGGTTCAGAGCCCGCATGGCATTCCCCATCGCACACAGACTCCTGAAAGCCGCCGCGGATGCTTTCATGTCTGAGCGAAGAGAGGCATTCTGCAATTCGCGGGTGAATTCGAGGCCCAGCCAATCCATGAGTCATACCTACAAAACACAGTAGGATAGCGCGCTAGAACTTGTATCAAGATGAATAAATCTAAATTTGCGAATCCGATTTATTGAGGAAGAATAATGGTAAGTATAAGCATAAGCGGCACTTGTTTCAGATTTAGAGATACAGGTCACATCTTCAATTCGGTAAACTTCTTCCTGAATCAGCTGCCACGTATTTTCAAAAGCTTTTTGAATCGCAGGCAATCCACTATAGGACCCACTACTAAACCAAAACACCGCCTTATCATCAATTAACGGTCGCACTCGATCAAATTCATGAGTATTGGTTAATCTTTCATATGTTTTTAAAAAATCGTCTGCTTGCATAAAGATTCTCCGAAACAGACTTTAGACGTTAAAGGCCTGATTTGTGAAAACTAGAGCAGTGCCGTTCAATAAATAAGATTTTCTATGACGAACTCGGTCGACCGTGTACCGACAGCCAAAATTTGGCTTCATTTAAAACATCTCTATCAAGTTCAAGCTTAGAATCTATTATTGACCGCCCGTTCTCCTGACTCGGCTCGAGCCCAATATCACCATATTCATTCATTGCGCCATAAAAAAAATTTAGGTCGTGGCGGCAGAAGCGATTCAAAGTCCATTGATCCAAATCTATAAGATTGTTATTCCCAGCAATATTTTTGACACCCTGTTCGGGGGTCACTGTTGCGGTCTCAATATCTTTCACCAACTGACGCGCAATGTTCCAAAGGCTTCCATTTGCTTTTTTGTAATCATTACGAAGCTTTAAAATGTTTACTAACAACGTCGAAAGCAATTTCTGAAACTCAGCAAATTCTTGAGGGCTCATGACTGAAAGTCTACCTATAAGGCCTTCATCAACATGATTTGACGCTACTCCTGCTGCTGAAGCCAACTCAAAGACAATTGAATCAATCCCATTTTTACAATGCCTTTCAATAAAGACATCACCAGACCCAAGGACCTCTTTCAAGACTGCTTCTTTTACTGCGAGATACCGCTCTTGCCCCAATGACAAAAGAAGATCGAATCGTTGGGCTTCCTTTTTTCTGCGATTAGCTGCAAGAACCCATTTTCCGATGATCCATGCAATCAAAAGAACTGTGACGAATAAAATGAATTCATTGATATTCACAAATAATGTCCTAAATCAGTGGAATCTACTCTGAGCATTAAACTTGAAACTCTATAGGGTTCTATCTCTCAGCTCAGGCCCACTCACGAAGGTTTGACCTTATGAATTTTACTGTATTTGGAATTAGCAGAATTTCTGATGAACTTAGAAAGAACGGAGAGAGAGGGATTCGAACCCTCGGTACAGTTTCCCGTACGCGTCCTTAGCAAGGACGTGCCTTCAGCCACTCGGCCATCTCTCCAACACGAAGAATTTTACGTTTCATCTCAAGATAGTTTTTCGCAAATCTATTTTGGTTCAGGAACGACTCAGGTGTGAAACAAGAAGTGATGGCGGAGAGAGAGGGATTCGAACCCCCGGTAGGTTGCCCTACAACGGTTTTCAAGACCGCCGCCTTAAACCACTCGGCCATCTCTCCATTCACAATTCTTAAATGCACGCCCAAGGTGGAAGACTATACAACCATGGTTCCCTAGACCGCAACAAAAAATCTGTCATCACAGACGTAAAAAAGGCCCCGGTTGGGGCCTTTAAGCGTTACATGCGACCTTGAAGTCGAGCAATTCGGTCTTCTAAAGGCGGGTGAGTGGAAATGAGGGCCATAAAACCACCCATTTTGCCGCCGCTTATTTTAAATGCAGCCAAGGCACGGTCTCCGTCCGGATGCTGAGATTCTGTCGGTCTTCCGTGTAGTGCGTTTAAACGTTGCAATGCCGCAATCATATTTTGCTTACCAGCAAGTTTAGCACTGCCTTCGTCGGCTCTAAATTCACGGTATCTTGAGAACGCTGCCACAACCATCATGCCTAGAATACTAAACAAGATCTGACAAACCATCGTCACAGCGAATTCGACCATTGGGCTTCCGCGCTCATCGCGATCGCTCTTTAGCGCTTGTGATGCTGCCCAACCAACGATCCGTGCAAAGAACAACACAAAGGCGTTAACAACACCTTGGACCAAAGTCATGGTCACCATATCGCCGTTTGCAATGTGAGCCACTTCGTGGGCTAAAACACCGTCACGCTCTTGTTTGGTCATGACATTTAGAAGACCACTACTCACAGCGACTAAAGACCTGGCTTTAGTTGGGCCAGTTGCGAATGCGTTAACATCTGCGCCTTGATAAATTCCCACTTCAGGATGAGGAATTCCTGCTTGATCAGCCAAACGATGTACAGTCGAGACTAAATCACGAAGTTCGTGGTTCGATGTCGAAGGGTCAATGATTTGCACGCCCATCATCCACTTCGCCATAATGCGAGAGAGTGCTAACGACACAAATGAACCAACCATACCCCAAACTAAACTGTAAATAGCCAAGCTACCAAGATTAAGCGTTCCACCAGCCATAGCCATTCGGTCGACACCGAGAAGCTTTGCGATAACTGTCACAGATAACATCACTAAGATGTTAACCATCATGAACAAAAAAATTCGTTTCATCCAAACCATAACTCGTTACTCCTTTTAGCAACAAAAAAGCGGTGGATTTAATACAGTCCACCGCTTCTAAGTCTAATGCTGCCTACCAGTTCGTCAAGAGCGGTTAATAGTAATGCTATATATTGCTTTAAACAATATATTCAACCGTCCTATTTGATTAATAAATCTTTCACAACTTCACGCTCTGCCAACAATTCCTTGGTCGTTTCATCGATCTTTTTGCGGCTGTAATCTGAAACGGGGAGGCCTTTTACGATCTCCCACTTACCATTTCCTTGAGATCTGCATGGGAATGAGAACAACAACCCAGCAGGAACTCCATAACTATTGCCATCACTTGGAACGGCGCAGGAGAACCATTTGCCATCCGGAGTTTTGTGCATCAAATTTTTAACATGGTCAATGCAAGCAGACGCCGCAGATGCAGCCGAAGATTTTCCGCGAGCTGCAATAATCGCAGCTCCACGTTGTTGAACTGTCTTCATAAAGTCACCTTCAAGCCAGGCTCTATCTTTGATGACATCTAAAATTTTCTTGCCGGCGATGGTTCCTGTTTCAAAATCAGGGTACATCGTCGAGCTATGGTTTCCCCAAATTCCAATGTTGATATCGCCAACATTCACACCCGCCTTTTTTGCAAGCTGTGCTTTAGCACGATTTTCATCAAGCATCGTCATTGCTGAGAATTGGGTGGCTGGAATATCACGACAGTTGTGCTGAGCAATCAAAGCATTTGTATTGCAAGGATTCCCGACAACAACAATTTGAACGCCTCGATCAGCTCGATTTAATGCCTTTCCTTGGGCCACAAAGATTGGTCCATTGTCGCGAATCAAATCATTTCGTTCCATCCCTGGACCACGTGGTTTTGATCCGACAAACAATGCCCAATGAATGCCATCAAACGCATTTTCTGCTGATTCAGAAATATTGATTCCAGCAAGTGTAGGAAATCCACAATCATCGATCTCCATTGCAGTTCCTTCAGCAGATTTAATTGCTGCAGGCAATTCAAGAAGATTGAGTTGCACGGGAGTGTCTTGTCCAAAAACTTCTCCGGAAGCAATTCTAAATAACAAACTATAACCAATTTGACCTGCAGCACCTGTTACAGCAACTTTCACGACTGGCTTTTTCATAACAACCGACTCCTGACTTATTCGAGAAAAATTGGACGCGACATCCAACTTAGATATCGCGCTTAAAACTAAATTTCATTCCTATCAGAGCTTAGTTTAGTCACATTACTATAGACAAGGGTAAGATGATTCCCTGATTTCGTTTGAATGTCATTTTGTTGTTTTTGGCTCTGAGTAAGGTCCGTTTCATTGATGTTCCAAAATTGCGCACTTGGGACGTAGTCCTTCGTTTTTGACCAATGAACCGTATCTCCGTTTTCGGCAAAAAACAGTACCTTTGCCTTCTTTCCGGAAATCAATCGTCCATTGCACACATTACATGCTGCAACGTCTTGAGTTGACCCCTCCACCTTTACGCGTACTTTATGAAACATATCGACATGAAATGGCCTGCTACAAAAATAACAACCGACGAGTGGTGCTGGCTCCAATTTATCTGCATCTTGACGCCTCGAATTTATATTGTAAATGTCGCTTGCCAATTGATTCAGACGATTCGATAGATCGCTGACTAGAAACATTGGTGCCTTTAACATCGCTAGCTTTGTGCTAAATGGCGGTATAACTTTCACCGCTTCGAGAATTGTTTCAAGGACTTTCAAATGGCTGTGATAGGTATCTAGGACCTTCAAATTGTTTGAATCTGTTGTTGCAACGCCAAGTTGATTAGCCACGCCAACCACAGATTCCAATTGTCCTGTAAGACGTACGTACTGTTGCCGATAGGCAAGGGCATTTCCCTGACCTTGGCGATCTTCAATCAAAAACATAATAAAAATAATTAGGGCTAAAACGCCGGCCACAATCCATATGGTCCAAATCATTCAATACTCCACTCAATAGAAGCTTTAAGCACTCCTATTATAGTCTCTA
>JAPLFV010000160.1 GCA_026390495.1 Pseudomonadota bacterium
ATAAATGTATTGGTCTTGGAGGACTAACTGTGACAACTGTTGAAACTGTCGAAACTGGCAATATATCAATCCATGCTGAAAACATTCTTCCTATTATTAAGCGGTGGCTTTATTCCGAAAAAGAAATTTTCATTCGAGAACTGGTTGCAAATGCGGCCGATGCGACCACCAAGCTTTCTAAGCTTGCGATTATGGGTGATGTAAAAAGAGATATCGAAGAACCCAAGATCACCGTCACAATCAACAAAGACACCAAGACATTGACCATCAGTGACAACGGACTTGGCATGACTTCTGATGAAGTCAAAAAATATATTAACCAAGTTGCTTTTTCGGGCGTTAAAGATTTCGTCGCGAAGTATCAAGACAAAGGCGACGAGCAGCAAATCATTGGACACTTTGGCCTTGGGTTCTATTCGTCCTACATGGTCGCTAGTAAAGTTGAATTGGACACACTGAGCTATCAAGAGGGCGCAACCGCAGCCCACTGGTCCTGCGATGGGTCTACTGAGTTTTCTATGGGGCCTGGCACTCGCTCCAAAGTAGGAACCGATATCATATTGCATATCGCTGATGATTCCTCAGAAATGTTAGACCAGTACAAAATTCGAGAGCTTCTTCAAAGATACTGCGCATTCATCAAGGTCCCGATTGAGTTAGCGGGAGAAATTGTTAACGATCCAAACCCGATTTGGACAAAGGCTCCGTCGACATTAACCGACAAAGATTACAAAGACTTTTTCAATAGAGTCTTCCCCTACCAGCCTGAGCCGCTTTTTTGGATTCACTTGAATGTCGAACATCCCTTTAATTTAAAGGGCATCCTATTCTTCCCAAAAATTCGACACGAATTGGAAGCAAGCCAGGGCCAAGTAAAGCTATTTTGCAATCAAGTTTTTGTTGCTGACAATTGTAAGGAGCTTATTCCTGAGTTTTTAACACTCCTTAAAGGTGTTGTAGATTGCCCAGATCTTCCGCTCAATGTGTCTCGAAGCTACCTGCAAAATGACCCGACCGTTCAAAAAATCAGTGAACACATCATCAAGAAAGTGGCTGATAAACTGACCGGTATGGCCAAAACAGAACTAGATACCTATAAAAAGTATTGGGACGACATTCAGCCCTTTGTTAAATTTGGAATGTTAAAGGATTCCAAATTCTACGATCGAATGGTTGATCACCTGTTGTTCAAATGTGCCTCAGGTGAGTACCAAAATTTAGACCAGTATCTTGAGAAAAATAAAGACAAGTCCAACGGCAAAGTCATTTATGCCTCCGATGCTAACGCTCAGGCTCCCATGATCTCCATGCTTAAGGCTGAAGAAATCGATGTCATTATGGCTGAAACATTTATCGACAGCCACTTCTTACCCTACGTCGAAATGCAGAGTGGTCGAAAATATTCATTCCAAAGAGTTGACTCTGACATCGCTAGCCATTTGAAAGACACCACAACAGTCGACATGGTAGACCCGACAGATAACAAAAAGGTGAGCGAGAAAATTGACGAACTGTTTCGAAAGTTTTTAACCAAGGCGAATGTGAAGGTGAAAGTCGAATCTCTGAAGTCGAACGCAGTACCTAGTATGCTAACGATCGACGAGAACATGCGACGCATGAAAGAGATGTCTAAGCACAGTCCTTTTGGCGCCCAGGACAACCCTTGGGAGGCTGAACATACGTTGGTTATTAATCAAAACAATCCCGCAATTAAGAACCTCGTTGGCCTCGCCAAAACATTCAATAAGGATGAAGACGTCAAAATGGTCGTCGATCACATCTACGATCTAGCTTGGCTTCAACAGGGCAAGTTTGATGCCGAAATGATGAAAGGGTTTATCGATCGATCATCTAAGATTATTGAACGATTGGGTAGTCAAGCCTAAGCCATGATCGCACTTAACCAAAATAACTGAGGTTTATTTATGTCTTCCGCACCATCCCCTACAAGCGCGCCGTCAACACCCATGACAAGGCCTGACAGCGAGTCCTCCGTAGCCTCGATGTTTGATCGAATTGCTGGGCGGTATGATTTCCTAAACCGCACTCTTAGCGCACGTCAAGATGTTCGGTGGCGCAAACACCTGATTGACCTTATCCCTTATCGACCTCAAGGTACATTTTTGGATATGGCAACAGGCACAGGCGATGTCATCTTAGCTGCCGCAGCAAGCCATCAAGAATATGCCGATTTTATAGGAGCTGACATTTCTACGGGTATGATGAAGCACGGCGCCGACAAAGCGAATTACCAGTTGAAAAGTGGCATGATCAAACACGCCCTAACCTGGCGCACGATGTCAGCTGAAAATATTTTATTGGAAGATCAAAGTTGCGACTGCGTCAGCATATCATTTGGCCTAAGGAATGTTGTGTACAAGGCCAATGCACTGAACGAATTTTCTCGAGTCCTCAAGAATGGCGGTGTGCTTTTAATCCTAGAATTCTTTACACCCCAAGGTGGAATCATGTCGCGGCTGTTTCAATTTTATTTTCACTATATTTTGCCTATCATCGGTCGCCTTTTTAGTGAAAAAGAAGCTTATAGCTACCTCCCAAAGAGCGTAGCTAGCTTCTATACTCCGTCAGAGCTTCGAGAAGAATTGCGCAATCGTAACTTTAGAATCGACGTGGAAAAAAACTTTTTGTTTGGCGCATGTCGACTCGTGCGTGCTCGAAAAATTGATAATGTATTTTGATATCGCAGAATTATAAAATGAAAAAGCCTCGACATTTTCACATGCCGAGGCTTTTTATATATCCAAAAAATTACTAGCTAATTGAATTAAAGTGCTTGTGAACCTTCAAACTCGGAGCCCCAGCATTGTGGGTTTGAACTTTGTTTTACTTCACATGCTTTATGAGCATCACTTTCTGGATTCAAATCAACAGTTGTGTCAGCACCACTGCAATCCCAGCCGCTAGGCGCATCGGGAGCAAATGTGGTCGCTAAATACTCAGGTAGATCTGTGGTCTTAACATAAAGGCTTCCTGCTTCACCAAACAATGAGGATGCCGTCGCAGCAGCAACGATACCGTCCTTGTCAAAGTATGATCTTTTTGTCCAAGAAAAAGTCTGATTGCTTCCGTCTTTTCCGGCATTTGTGAAAAGTGCTTGACCAAAATCACTGGCGCCTTTGCCATAACCTTTTTGAGAGAACTCGCTACCGCCCCATGATCCTTTGGATGATACAGACACCGTTGATACTTCAGTGGATACATCTTGAAGAGTCATTTTAACTTCTCTAGCAAAGGATCCGCCGTTACTTCCAGTTTGACTATATTTTTCTTGCGCAGTTACTTGCAAATTGGCTGCCGTAAAGCCTTTGTCAAAAGTTACATTGCTGGCCCAGCTTTGAGAGGAATCACTGCCTTTGTGAACAACAGTTCCTTTCATGCCAGTAGGTTTTCCGTCTGAGCCCATTTTAACGCCAGTCAATTTAATAGCTTCTTTCAAAGCCCCATCCTGACACATATACACAGCAATTAATCCAGACGCGGCTTGGGAATTATCCACCCAAATACGACCAAACTCTTGGCCTTTAGAAGTGATTTTTGTTTTTGTTCCGAAAACCAATTTGTCCTTTTCTACTTCGATATGACAGAAGAAACTTCGGATGCTGTCCATAGACTGCTTCACGCTTCGAATGGATTCACCCATCAGGCATGCCTCTTGAGATCTTTTGCCTGCAAGCAAACTTGTCGATGATGAGCCAGCATAAGCAGCAGGAAGACTAACTTTAAGCGCGGTACTCACTCCTAACTGAGCAGGATTTGACAGAGTCTCTAATTTTGTCGATCCATCAGCATTTGTGGCAGTTGTGTCGTCACTGTCTTTCTTTCCACAGGATGACATCGCCGCAATTGCAACTGATGCCACAAACAATTTTTTATTTTTCTTTAATTTCATTTCACGATTCCTTTCGAAGATAAATGAATAGTTCAAAACTCAAACCTAAACAGGTTATCGTCAAAGGACAAAGGATCTTAAGAACATTTCTGCTTTGGTTAAGAAATCCAGGGAATTAAATGAGAGATTTATTAAACCGGCCAAAAACCGTGGGTTTTGGTCAACAATAATTTTGATGGTCAATGGAATTTGCTAACTCCAGATTAGGTAAATCCAAATTTGAGCGACAAAAATAACTATATTCAACCGCTTAAAGATTAAAATTAAGATTCAAAATCAAACTGGTTTAAAGAATCGACCGAATCTAAGGGACCGTACTGAGATGCAGAATGTCCCGAATCTCCCAGAGATTGCCCCACGACCATCTTTTGTTTTGCTGTTTGTTTTGCCACCAATTGTCTCGTAATTGCTAAAGGACCTGAAGCACGATTGAATTTTGATCCACCTAATTCAAGGCTTTGAACAAAAGACTGCTCAGCCATCGAAACTTGATGATTTCTGACTTCAGCTAAACCTTGATTGAAATATATTTTTGCTCGCACGACTTGTTCTTTTGGATCGCTGCAACTAATAGCCTGACGATAGAGTTTGAGTCCTTCATCGACAGCTCCGTTGCGAACCGCCATCACTGCCCGAGTATTCAAAAAAGAAAGTATTGAATTGCTTAAATACTTTCTGCCAATTCGCTCTAAAGCAATCGATGGCTGACCTTTCATAAGGTCTACTTTAGCTAATCCTTCTGAAAATCGCTCATCCGCTCCACCGGTCAAAACATGCCCCTTTTGCAATGTATCTTGAGCCCCAGATACATCTCCTGCATTAAGATAGGCTGTCCCTAAAACCAACATTCGTTCCGCATTTAGTTCGTGAAATCGGCTGAGTTTCTTTAAAATGGCAATACCTTCGGCGGGCTCACCCGAAAGCAAATAGTGGGTGCCGAGTTTATTCGCCGCCCATAAATTCAGTGGATTCGCTGCAAGAGTTTGCTTGAGATGAAAAATAACTTTTTTAGTTTCACCTATGGATTCATAGATCACCACAAAAAGGCGATTGACAGACTCACTGGTCTTATCCATTTTCTTTAAACGATCGATCCAATTTTGGATCAATTTTTGGTCTTTCTTGGCTAGAACTTTGTGAACTTCCCTTTCGATAAAACTCATACTGCCATTTTGAGACTGTTCTACCGCTTGCTTTTTGATGTAGTCCTTAAGGTCACTGTCTCGACGAGGCCCAAAAATAGTCTGCTTGACATTAATTTCAACTCCGTACAAAAGCTCTTCGTTTGACAACGTCAAAGGATTTGTTGCATATACGATTCTCTCTCCAGAAAAATTAGGAATATGCATCATAAAACGAGCGAGAGCTTGAAGCGCCGGTAAATTCAGGAAATCCGCGACAATCACCATAAACTGCGCGTTAATGTCAACTTCATCTAAAGACTTTGGTGCCTTCACAGTGACAAATTGCAAGGCTTGCAAAACTTTCTTTATATTTGCAACCTGTTCGTCAGGGCCAATAATATTGACAATTTGCATGTCAATTGAGTTGAATTTTCCACCCGAGGACTCCGACATTCCAATTGCAGCCATGCTTTATCCTCCTAATTCTTTACACCTTGTTTAGCAAGAAATAATTCAGCATTGAATCATTCACCCACCATCAGATTCAACCAAGTGACACGGGAACTGCATAGGCCTTCTGAATCCTCTGCTTTGTCGTAACAGATTTTTTAGCAATTTCGTTAAGCATGCGCCTTCTAACCATCGTCAACTGTCCCATTTTATCCACTTGCTCTGCCAAAACCGTCTCCGTCTTTGCTAATCTGTGTGCAAAGGTATTCACCTGAGCCTCAATTTTTGATAGCACAATTGCCCAACGCTCAATTGGAGTCCATTCATTTAAAAATCTTTCAAGAATCAACAAGCGGTTAACCAGAGTCATTGATCTCAATAGCAAAGGAGACGCATTTGTGTCAGAAGACTTCGGGCTTTTATCGTAACCCGCTTTATCCCAGCACTCATGAATGAGTCCCATTTGGTTAATCGCAGCATCACAGGAAATCGACCAAGCACCCTTCCAGTCCTCTTCACCCCGGCGTTCACTCGCCTTGACATAAAGGCTAGACACCATCGTCGCTAGCTGAAAATAATTATACAACTCAGCGCCGACGCTTGATGCATCAGCAAGTCTTACAACTGGAGGCAGGGAGTTACTCATATTAATTTTTTGACCATCAAAGTTTATTTGTTGGCAATCAAAAACCCAACAGCCTAGATTGGCACTCTTTCAAGAGCTTGTTCGGAGTTAGCTGAATCAAGGCGCGAGGAGCAGAAAAAGCAGAGTTTACATACGGTAAATGAGCATTTTTCTGCGACAAGCAACGCCGAGTCAGCCAACTCAGAACAAGCTCTATCTAATTGTATACTAATTTAGCGATTAAATCATGAATCTGGCCAGGAGCTTGCAGTGTCCAGGTTCTCTCAGTTTTTTGAAACCAGGTACATTGCCGCTTCGCGTATTGCCGAGTTGAAGCCGCAATCAAATTTTCTAAATCACAAGATTTAACCAAGCCATCTAACATTTGAACGGTTTCAAAGTAGCCGATACTCGCCATTGGCTTACATGTTTTTTGAACGCCTTGATTTATCAGATCCTCAACTTCTGCCACTAAACCCTTTTCAATCATCAATTTAGTTCGTTTTTCAATATCCGAGTGCAGCTCTGCTCTAGGAGGATCCATCACAATGATTCTTTGATTTGCAGTTAACGAAGTGGAAAACTCGGATTGCTTCACAGGCTGCCCAGTCAGCTTTATGATTTCTAAAGCTCTCACGACCCTGAATTTATCATTTGGGTGCAATTGAAATGCGCGACGTGGGTCCAAACCTTGTAGCTCTGCATATAACGCACCTGACTCGCGTTCATTCAGTTGGCGCCTAAGTTCGGCATCCTTTGGCAACCCCTCGTCCCATTGGTGACCAAGTAATGCCCGCAAATAAAGCCCTGTGCCCCCTGTAACAACGGGAATACGGTTGGATGCTTTTATCTCAGTAATAGCTCGCCTTGCTTTGGTAGCATAGATGGCGGCATCGCACTCCTCATTCCACTTAAAATCATCAAAAAGAAAATGAGGGACCTTCGCTCGATCGTTCTTACTTGGTTTTGCTGAACCAATATCAAACCCCTCATAGAGTTGAACAGAGTCACAACAAACAATTGATCCATTGATTGCTGAGGCCAACTCCATCGCAACGGCAGATTTTCCGCTAGCAGTTGGGCCAACGACGGCAATAAAGTCTATATCGCAATTTAAGTCGTAAGGATCCAATTTAAATCTCTTCAGGTTCAAACAATTTTAAAACCCCGGATGTAGTCGTCAGTTTTAATCGATCACTTAGACCTTATCGATCAAACCACCGACCAATCTGATCCGACGACCACCACTTAAAGACCCTTCTGCCATGGGGGCAGTTATGAAAGAAATCAACTGTTGAAGCCTCGCGAATCAAGGCTCGGAGTTCGTTCTCCCCCAAGGACTCGCCAGCCCTAACAGCGGCATGACAGGCCATTGTCGACATAAGATCGTGTGCTAAAACCGCCGTTTCATTCTCGGTTGCCGACAAAAATCGCCCGTCCTCAATCATCGCACGCACAAGGCTTTCTGGTTCAGCTCTCGATAGAATGGCAGGTATCCCCCAAACTTCAAGAATCGTAGGCGAGATCATCTTCATCTTGAATCCGTGACCCTCAAGAATCTTCATACCTGCTTGTAGACGTTCCATTTGGTGGGGCTCAAGCTCTATCACCTCTGGCACTAACATAGTCTGACATTGCGACAAGAGAGAAGCATTGTTACAAAGCTTCTCGTATAAAATTCGCTCGTGAAAGGCATGCTGGTCCACGGCAAGCAGCCTAGATCCGTTGCGACGCTCACCGTGTGAGAACAAAAGATAACAATCATCTATGGAACCTAGATAGCTTAATTCCTGCCAAGGAATTGATTCGTCGTTCAAAGATCCTTTTTGAACTGCGCTGTGAAATGAAACATTAGAGTTATGATTTGAGTCCGAACCATCTTTAACTTCAAACAAACCATTCTCTGCAGACGTCGAGGTCTCGAAAGAGGATCCTCGAAACAAGTTTTGCGCGACAGTCGCACGATCTTGTAACAATGCTGGGCTGCGCATCACCCTGGAAAGGTTTGTCCCAGAAAAATTTCTTGGCATGGACTCTGCCGCAGAGCGTTGAAAAACATCAGACCCTGAATGGGCTGCCCGAGAAGGGCCTTTTGAATTCAGATCCAGATCATCATTGTGCTCTATATCGCTGGTACCTCTGGTGTGCTCTTGATAGGTATTGGCACCTTGTAACGTGGGGCTAGCCCACTCACCCTTTCGAATGGCGTCTCTGATAGCCATGGCAACCATTCCCTGCAATTCACTTGGGAACTGAAACCGCACTTCTGTTTTGCTCGGGTGAACATTGACGTCCACTAAACTTGGATCCATAACTAGACTTATGAGTGCAATCGGAAATTTTCCCCGAAGAAGATGCGAATGATAACCTCGAAGGATCGCATAACGTAGCGAGCGGTCTTTGACGAGGCGACCATTGACGAAGATATAAATATCCCGACTCGTGGATTTTTCAACTCCAGGAGCGGATATTAAACAAGTCATTGAGGCATATTGCGATTCAGCTGACGTGAACATCATGGTGGTGTTCTGTTCTTGCTTAAAAATCTGTAAAAACCGCTCACGGATTTGAGCTTCAGTCCAGACATGGTCCTTCGACACTGTCGAGGAAGGATTAGAGGCCTCAGGGGCTCTCATAATCTCCTTACCATTGTGAACAAAGGTAAAATCAATCTTCGGCCATGCTAATGCCAAAGACTGCATGAGTTCCAACACATATCCATACTCTGTCGCGCCAGATTTAAGAAACTTGGCACGAACGGGCACATTAAAAAACAAGTCCTCAATAACCAATGTTGTGCCACCACTTGACTGCCAGGGCTGGACTTCTAGTGGAGCCCCACCTTCAGTATAGATTCGAACACCGGATGTTGATCCAGACGCTTCGGCAACAGCTTTAGCATCGCCCGAAATTTTACAAGTCATCAAAGTAAATTTTGAAACGGAGGCAATGGACGCCAATGCCTCGCCCCGAAATCCCATTGTGTTCAAATTGAACAGATCCTCATCAATCCTTATTTTAGACGTGGCATGACGTTTCAATGAAAGAATCGCATCTTCTTGGTCCATTCCCGATCCGTTATCCGAAACCAATATACGCTTTTTGCCACCATCAAGAAGTTCAACGGTAATGCGCGTTGCCCCGGCATCTAGAGAATTCTCCACTAACTCTTTGACAACACTGGCTGGGCGCTCGACCACTTCACCGGCCGCAATCTTATTAATCAACGCGTCATCCAATACCTGAATCAATCCCATGTCTCACCCTAATCAAAAAATATAAAAATTTAGTTATTATAAAGTGAAGGTATCGCAGAATAGCGGGGCATTCATCTGATAATTTCACTCCTTTACATGAAACTACCTGGTCCACAGTCTCGATTGACTTAAGCCCAAATGTGTTTAAACATTGACTTTTCTATTGCCACCGCCTATAAAACAGGCTCCAATGAAAACTGAATACCTTACAAGCGCTGCAAAAGCCGAACAATTGCCCAAAACCATTCTAGGAGAATTCTCCTTTATTGGCCGCTCAAATGTGGGCAAGTCCTCACTAATCAACTCTATTTTGCTACATGGCGGCCTAGCGCGAACAAGCCGAACCCCCGGACGCACGCAAATGGCAAACTTTTTCGTCGTCAATGATCAATGGCATTTTGTGGATTTGCCGGGTTACGGCTTTAGTAAAACTGCAAATGCGGATCACAGAGATTGGCAAAATTTAATGAATGCCTATTTTGACCGCCCGCAAATTATTCGAAATCTGTTTTTATGGGATGGCAGACGCGAGCTTGAAGATGTGGACTATCAGCTTTTAGGTCATCTTAGCGAACGAAAGCCCGTGATCTTCGTAATGACTAAATGTGATAAATTAAACCGGTCAGAGCTTGAAAAGGCAAAAACTTTTTTTGCCAATGCAGTCCAGTCCAAGGGTGCAAAGCTTGACAGAATTTTTGCGGTGTCGACGATCAAAAAGACGGGTATCGATGAATTGCGAGACTATCTTTTTACATTGTCGCTTTAATATTTAAAACCTACCTTCACAAACAGTTTCACATCCGCGGCAAGGCAATAACTTTAAACCCAAGCCTAAACAGGCATCTGTTAATTCAGTACCGATCGGATGACAAGCGATTCCTTGGGCGGTTTCTTCAAAGCAAATGGATTCAACCTTTTGCTTTCCACCATTAGTAGGATCCTCAAAAGCAAACCCTTTTAGTTTGACGGGATTGACTAAGTCAGAGCGGCTTCCTCGAATATTAAGATCTAAAATCTGTTGACCCAGGAGGGTAATATTACACACTTGAGCAGGTGACGAATCATCGATGATTCTCTCAGAATCAAAGGGACGACCTGCACCAGGACTCGAACAAAGGTCTCCCAAATACCAGGACACTTTTCCATTAGATTCAACTGAGTGAATCGCTCCCACATGATAGCCTTTAAAACGCAGTAAAAAAGACTTAAATCCACCGAATCCAAATTGCACATTTCTCGCGTCAAAATCATCAACGATCAAATGAAACCTCAAAGTTTTAGCACTCATGAGCTTGTCCGTTGACTCACAAGGTGCAGCATGGACCAAAACAATCAGATTGTTTTCCTTTGATTTCGCGAGCTGCAGACAGTTCCCCAAATCAAATCTTTGACTATCCGTTTTGAGCCAATACGATCTATAAAAATTATTGAAATCCTTCAAACTGATCTCACCTTTTGGACCCATATCACGACCATTTTCGAGAGTCGTATGCTTCAAATTTGACAAGTCAGATGTTGTCAACCAATCCAGGTTTGCTACTAGGGTTAATCCATTTGGGATCTGATCAGGATCTTCGCCTACTGGTCGAATGACTTCGACGTCTTTACTTGTGCTACCGGTCTGAGCCGTTCGACAGCCTGAAGTCAATGCAATAGCTGCAATAATAAATAAATGCGTCACGCTTACCTGCATAATCCCATCCTCTATCTTTATCAGTTTTACAAACTTACTCTCTGACCAACAGAAACATTATTAGACGTTCAAACACTGGCGCGTAAGATTGACGGGACCTTGTTCTGTCGCCAAAACATTGTCCTCAATCCTAATACCTCCAAAAGCAGACAACTCTTGAATCAAAGGCCAATTCATAGAATCGCCTATTTTCTCCGCGCGCAATTGTTCCAACAACGTTTTGATAAAGTAAAAACCAGGCTCTACCGTCGCAATCTGTCCAGGAACGATCCTAGATGTATTGCGTAGGTACTGATTTTCACCACGGGGGGCGATTAGCCGCGTTCCAACATCATGCACTTGAATCCCAAGGCTATGACCCAAGCCATGTGGGAAAAAAGTTCTGGACACTTTCGAAGCAACTAACTCATCTAAACTTGCAGTCGAAAGCTCAAAATCAATAATAAATTGGGCAAATTCCGCATGACAATGATCGTGCAAATCTTGGTACATTTTCCCACATTCAAAAGCCTCCACAAGCTTCAACTGCAATTTTTCAAGGGCATCAACAATTGCACGAAACTTTTGGGTTGCGCGGCCACTTCCTCGAACCCATGTGCGAGTTATATCGCTTGCATATCCGTTACAATCTGCACCAGCGTCCAACAACAAAGAACAATCCGACGCAACTTTCTTTCGATCATAATGGACATGGTGAAGTATGGCAGCATTCGTCCCCAAAGCGACGATGTTCCCATAGGGAGCTGAATTTTCTGTTTGATTCGTTGCTCGCAAATATTCTAGCAGCAAATCAAACTCAGACACAGAAGTACCGTCCATAAAAATCTTATTTAAAGCAACATGACCGGGGGCCGCTCTGGCGGTGGCTGTTTTAATACATTGAACTTCGTATTCTGATTTAACCATACGCAGCTGGTTTAGCTCATTTAATATAGACTCACTCAGTTCTGGAGCATTCTTGAAATTTGCAAACTCCAGAGCTTCGTCGCCAATATAAAATCCACGACCTCGCACCGGCGCATCCGTCAACGACTTGACCTCGGTGATTTTGAAGCAGGTTTTACACCAATCATCATTTTCAGGTGCTGGCCCTTCCCAAAAACTAGTGTGTTGCTCTATGTACAGTTCAGGCTTCTCGCCACCTTTCAACACTATCAACGCCGGTGTCGCTTTATAGGGAGTCCAATGGGTAAACATCGGCGTTTGAGCCGAAGGCCAATACTGATCATCTAATGAATTTTTTTTAGGACTAAAACAAGAATGAATGACGATACAATCCAAATCGGAATACTTCCTAAACAAATGGTCATATTGAGTTTTAAGCTGATTGACATGATTTTCGTGCAAGCTAATCCAAGATATATGTTGATTATTTGTCATACTTTTTTTCCTTTGTTCATAGTCGACGCCCATCAATTGCAATACGATTCCCGTGAGGTAGATTTTATTAAGCAGCTCTAGATAAATCACATGACTTGCGAATCCGATTGCCAAATCAAGCTTCATCTATAATCTTGCTGCACGGATATTATTTCATAGATGCATTTTTTTGAATACATAGAATTGGCATCAAATGCAATCCCTCAGCAACACAGGGATTCTTCGCTTCGCTCAGAATGACGTGCTGGCGTCATTCTGAGCGAAGCGAAGAATAAGGTGCTGGCGTCATTCTGAGCGAAGCGAAGAATCAGGTGCTGGCGTCATTCTGAGCG
>JAPLFV010000185.1 GCA_026390495.1 Pseudomonadota bacterium
AATTATTTGAGGTTCATTAAATTATCTGCATTCCAATTGGGGGCCGATTCATTTATTCTGCATGGAGGACCAGAATTTTTTTATTAGTTTGACAATGGACGCACTTAAATCCGAATCGAAAAGGATATCGACCGGATAATAGTTATGCGCAATGTGTTTCAAAATTTGGCTACATTTTTTCATTGGAGGAAAATTTATGCTTGGATTCAAAATGTCGTATCTCGCCTTAGCTGTGTCCATGGTTGCGTTTTCCAACTTGGCATCAGCTGTAAATCCCGATCAAAAGAACCTACCGATCGGACTCAGTCCCAACGAAATGCAGAAGATTGGCCCTTTAGAAAGACTTGATCCTGGACCTGCTCCCACTGCGCCAATTCATTCTCTTGGTGAATGGGAGGACTCCGAAGGCGTCATGACCTTGTGGAATAATCCTTCATGGATAAAAGCGCTTGCAACTAGGGGAGCCGTAAAATTGCTTGCAGACGACAACAGCGGAGTCGACTGGTGGAAACGCTTTTTAGATTCAAACCAAATTCCATCTCAAACTGTAAGTTACTTTGTCGTTCCCACCGACAGTATTTGGGTTCGAGACTATGGACCATGGTTCATCATTGATGGATTAGGTAAAATGGGTATCGTAGACACAAAGTACAATAGGCCTAGACCCACTGACGATAAGGTGCCACAGTTTATCGGACGGACATTAAATATTCCAGTCTATACACCTGGCCTGGTTCATACGGGCGGCAACTACTACAATGACGGTATTGATCGAGCGTTTTCTTCAACTTTAGTCTATTCTGAAAATTCATCTCTTTCTAAACAAGAAGTGAACACTCGTATGAAGGATTTTTTGGGGATTAATGAATATATCACGTCGCCCCTTGCCCCAAGAATTACGATTGAACACATGGATACATTTGGAAAGTTAGTGTCGCCAGATACCTGGGTATTTAGTGATTTCCCTCAAGGTTCAAAATATCGCGCTGACTCCGAGCGCTTTGTTGCCTTACTCCAAACAATGAAATCTCCATATGGAACTCCCTATAGAATACTCAGAATGCCAATGGTTTCAAGTTCTGGTCGTGATGACAACTATCGTGCGTACATCAATTCTTTCATTAGTAACAACAAGTTATATTTTCCTATTTATAATGCCGAAAGCGACAACGTCGCTAGAAAAATATACTCGGAAGCGCTTCCTGGCTATGAGATAGTTGGCGTCTCAGCTGAAGGCACAGAATGGGGAGATTCAGTTCACTGCCGAAGTCGAAATTTGTTAACTCGCGATGCCTTGTTTATTTTTCCTAGTATTGACTCAGCAAATCTAAGATCGTCAGATGATACCCTCGTCTCCGCAAAAATTATCCCTTCTCCTGATGCTGTCGTTGAATCGGCGCGGGTTGAATGGACCGTCAACGGCGTCATGCAGCCATCAATTACTATGGTTCAGAAGGAGCAAAGTCAATTCGAAGCTCATATACCCGCCCAGTCTTCTGGTTCGAAAATTGAGTTCTTTATAGCCTCGTCTGATTCTCGTGGAAAAAGTCGAGTTGAGCCTAGAGCGGCAGCTCTAAAGCCAATCATGTTTGTCATCCCTTAGGTTGAGGTTTCGCAGATTCTCAAAAGGTGCATTTTTGAGAATCTGCAGCTTGTGTTAAACACCATTTACAAACAACGAGATTTATATGCCTTCTCAAAATTTGATCACAACAATTGATGGTGCCGAAAAAGTTTTTCAAAAACCTGTGTCATCGAGTTGGAAAGTCCCTAAGAATGCACTCATGGTGACTCCAGATTTTTTTGATGTGGAGTATGCCATCAATCCTTTTATGACCGACCAAAATGGCAAACTTAAAACTGTCGACAAATCAGTGGCGCACCATCAGTGGAAATCACTGAAGGAAAAATATGAATCTTTAGGTATCAAAGTTAATGTGATTCCAGGCCAAATTGGGTTGCCCGATATGGTTTTTGCTGCAAATCAAAGCCTCGTGTTTTGGCATAACGATCAGCCTACTGCTCTCATGAGCAGGATGAAAGCACCACAAAGGCGTGAGGAAGTTTCGTTTTTCGATAGGTGGTATCATGCTCAAGGGTATGCGGTTCGCAATTTGGAAACTACGAGCAAATCCAATGAGGACGAAATTTTTTGTGAAGGCAATGGTGACATTTTACTGGATCATTCCATGCCTTTACTTTGGGGCGGCGTTGGCCCACGAACGAATATAAAATCTTACGAAGAAATTTCAACAAGATTTAACCTTCCTATTGTGTTACTGCCGCTAAAAGCAAAAGAGTTTTACCACTTAGATACCTGCTTTTCTATTCTCAGTGAAGATACCGTTGCCCTTCAAGAAAGTTCCTTTGACGAGGTTTCTTTAAAAATCATTCGCAAGCGATTCAAGAATGTAGTCACGATTGATAGAGCCGAATGCCTCGATTTTTTTGCTGGCAATTGTCATTCTCCAAACGGAAAAGATGTTATCCTGCATAAGGGCACCAAGATCTTCAAACAAGATTTGCAAAAGCTAAATTTCAATATTCATGAAGTGGATACGTCTGAGTTTATGAAATCTGGCGGTTCAGTTTTCTGCATGAAAATGATGGTTTTTTGAAACTTGTGCGAATTGAGTTTTAACCCATTCCCGGTCAAAACTAAACATCGTATTGTCATTCGCTGTTTTACCTGCGGGTATTTCTTGCATGACATCCCAGTGTTCTGCAATCTGGCCGTTTGCCAAACGAAATAGATCGTAGATTGCACAATTCTTGCCAGCAACTATTGCATCCGACACGACAACCACAAAACAACCTTCTGCAAAAACTCGATGTATTCGAGCGTAAGACATTTTGTTTTTTACATCTAGAAAGAATTGACTCCATCCCTCGATGCCATCTTTATAATGAGGACTGTGCTGAATCAAATCTTGCCTCACAAACCTCTTTAGCACTGATTCAAGCGACTGAGAGTCAACACCTATCAAAGTCTGCATGAATTCAGCCACGACAGCTCGATTACTTTCGGTTTTCTCGATATCGGATACTTCTCTGACACCATCAAACATCGTTCGCCCTGAAAGATCACCTTGAATATTGGGCATTACAACGTTCCAGTGCTCTGCAATTGTTACACTCTCATCGAAACGAATGATGTGAAAGGCCACCATTTCACTTGCGCCAAATGGCTCAGCATTATGCCAAAGATGATGCATAATGACATAGTTCTTGTCTTGAAGTATTCGTATGTTTTCTATTCTAGACCTGTGCACACTTAGTTTCGGCAAAAAATCTAAAAAGGGCTGCCTACCTGTAGCTAGGTATGGATTGTGCTGAATATAATTTGGATGAACGAGGTTTCTAACAGCCTCTACATCATAGCAATTCACGGCCGTAAAATATTGGCGTGCAAGCTCCTTAAGATTCATAAACATATCCCTCCAAAATCTTGCCTATTTCAGTTACAGACGAGTAAGCTGCAATGTATCCGTCAGGTCGCACAATCAATGCTTGGCCTTCATATCGAGTTAGAGGTGCAAGAAACTGATTGGATGCCGATGCATTGCACTCAGCATTAGGCAAAGACTCCAAATTTTTCAAATCAGCGTTGCGCTTCAATTTTTCATGGGCGGCTGGTGAAATGATCTCTATAGCGATTACATTAATGTTCGACTTAAGCTTTGGTAAGTCAAAACACGATCCAAAGAGGAGAAGTGTATATCGACTGTAATCCATCTGTGTGTATATTCGGGATGCCGTTTGCGTAGCCTGACTTGCAAAAGGAAAAATTTCAAAATCAAACAGGCGCTCGCCTACGAGATCTCCACTCTTCTGATCTCCGTACCTAATCCCCATTCCCGTAATATTACCGGCACGCTTTGCGACAATTTCAACATAATCTTTTGCGTGGGTTCCTGCTTTTGAGTATTTTGTACTGCGAACCAACTCGCCGGAACTTTCTACCACGCTTTGAGCAACAGGTTTCCTTTCAAACTCATAGGAGTCGAGTAGCTCCTCGGGAGCAAAATTCTTCACAACCATATTCATTTTCCAGATCAGGTTAAACGCATCTGCCAGCCCCGTATTTAGTCCTTGACCACCGTTCACCGAATGTACGTGACAGGCATCTCCAACTAAAAACACCTTTCGATCGACGGAAAATTTTTCTGCCACGGACTCCTTGACTGAAAAGCGAGAGAACCATTCCATTTCTACAAATGATAGTCGGTGCGGCAAGATCGCTTGATCTATCTTGGAAACCGCCTCCTCCAAGGTAAAATCCATTCGATCCATTCGAACGTAGAATCGATCAATATTTCTCTCTCTAGGAATCCAAGCAACGTCAGAGGTCTCATTTTGAAAGACTATGATTTCTGGAACTTTTGGAAAATCTGTTTCAATGACGCCGTCTACCACAGCCCAGACTATCTCCGGTCTGGTGATCTCAAATGAAATGTCCATACTACGACGAACCATAGAATGCGCTCCGTCTGCTCCAATCAAAAATCTTGAACGCACCGCATCACCATTCGACATTAGGATTTCAGTGCCTTCAGTCGTCATCCGAATCTGATCAGCAGAGGCATTTCTTTTAACTGGAAGGTTTGCTTTTTTGAGGCGCGAGTCCACGACCTGCTCGATGAATGCTTGTCCAATCATCAAAAAATGCTTATGAAAGCATCCTTCGAGCTCGTCCCACCAACGGGACTGGCGAGAAACAAACTCGCCTTTGGACCAGACTGAACTCGTATTGCAAGGCTTACCATGGGAATAAACATCATCAAACAATTTAGCGATCTCCAGATACTGGAGAGTCCTTGCATTCAACGCGTCCGCGCGCCCCACAGCAAGAGGTCCCTCCGACTTATCTGCAATGTAGCAGCTAAGTCCGCAGAGATTTGCAAGATAGGCGCACATAAGGCCTACCGGACCTGCTCCAACAATAGCGATGTCAACGTCCTTAATATTCATTGGTGAAACACCAAATGTGGGTTCTTAGATGAACGTTCGCCCAATACATGAACACGCCTCAAATGACGAGACGCTTTCGTCGTGAATGACTCCCTGCCATGCAACAAAGTGTGATTATCGGCAATGACCAAATCTCCTGCTTGCCATTGGTGAGCATAAAGATTCTTAGGACTATAAAGTGCCTTAGCTAGCGAAGTCTTAAATTGATCGGATTCCTCTACATTGATGCCTTGAAATTGAATCTCAGGATGATTAAGAAAATGTTCGCTCGATTCCTTAGTTGGTTCACAATACCGAATAACTTCATAATTTTTTGTTGGATGTTTGGCAATCACAGGTGCCACGATTTTGCTGTGATAAAATTCCATTTTGCGCTCGTATTCTCCTGTGACGCGCTTCCAGAGAGTCAAATCAGATTGACTTGCATGTTCCAATATCTTTCTCGTATTAGAGAATGTTGTTCGTCCTCCCTGGTGTCCAAGTGGTGACTTCACACAATGAAAAATCTGATATTCAGCCACCTCGGGGCGATACATTCCATCCCAATGCAACGGCACGTAGCTGTGATCAAAAATATGGTCCGTTGGATTCGCATGTTCAACTACTTCCAATACTTTGCCAAACGGCCAGATGCTGATAGGCCCCCAGCTCTCACAATACTGAGCAAATTCCTCGGAAGTTGAAAAGTCCAAAAATCCTCGCAATACGACCAGTTGGTGTTCGTGAAACAACTCTTTCAATTGTCCAACATCAATGTCACGAATATGCAACTTCTTATCACTTGCCTCAAGAAGAACTCCAAATGGTTCTACGTTTTGCTGAGTGAACATATTTTTTTCCTCCTAATAAACTATTCGATCAATTTAGAGCTTGAAGTGAGACGGCCTAGACTGGTGATCAAGAATTAGTTTTGCGCTCAATTCCTCAGCCTGCCAGCGCTTCATGAGTCGAAATCCACCATCCGTCTCAACCAGCACACCATGCCAAGGAGTCATCCATGCCTCAGTTCCAATGAGATGAATACCTAATTTTTTTGCACCACAAGACTGTGGATGAATTGATAATCTAACGGCATTAGGAAATTTCTCTCCAATAAACTCACTCCACGCATTACTTCTTTGTATGACCTTAGCCGCACGCGTTTTGCAATCCTTCTGAATTTGGTTTTTTGTCATATTGATATTTGTTCGATCCATATCATCGACTAGAAATCTCGTGATTCCACAGTACATCCGATGAGCCTCTAGATCGCTACTCTCATTTGACCCCGCGCCACCGCGAACTACTGATGCCTTGAAGTCTGCAAGTGAGGATCCAAAGTGTTCTAAGAGCCAAGCCCGAACTTCGTCGAAACTCTTCCCATGCGATACTTCGTCTAGAGAAAAAAGTGTCAGATGATCAAGACCATCCTCTCGGATCATCTCAGCTATGATTTCTTGATAGTCCGTTACATCACTTTCCTGCATTCCAATCAAATCACTAAAGACTCGCCCGTCACTACAAAGAATAATGTTAGCTCCAAAGGAATAAACTTCACCTATTTCCTGACAGAGGCGATTTAGAAACCTAAGCGCCATTTTTTCAGCTTGATCAGGACGAGCACTAAACACTTTTGATAAATTAGGTGATTTGCTAGGAAAAGCTGGCAAAGCAAAGGTAATGGGTGCTTGATCCTCGATAAATCTTTGAATTTTTCCAGCGTGGTGTGATGCACATTGATTACAAAATGATACATCACAGCACTCTGCTGTTGATATCAATCTTCGGTAAGGCATTAGTATTTCTAGAATTTGGCGCGAGATGTTAACCGAATTCGAAGTAGAATTTGGATTTCTGTTTTCACTCTTAGAATGACTATAACCTGCGACATGATTGATTAATTTTGCTTCCATTTAAATCTCCAAAAGTCTGACTGCAACCTCGACCTTAGAAGATATTAAGTTAAGTTGATCTATTGATAAAATAGCAATGATCAATGGTTGTAATAGGTAAATTCAATGCCAGTACAAATTGTAGCTTAGAACCGAAACGTTCAGCATGAGGCCGATTGGGTCTTTGCGTTTCACCTTTTAAGTAAGTGTTACCGGGAATTATGGTTACTTTCTTTTTCATACAGCCATTTTACCCCACTCATCTTTAGATATCGAATTTTTATAGTAACTAAACATTTTTCGGACTTTATTCCTTTGTGCTTGCCGA
>JAPLFV010000426.1 GCA_026390495.1 Pseudomonadota bacterium
TTGTATAGATTGACTGCCACTGTCTCATCATTGATTGCAACCCTTAATTTTTCGACACAGTCACTCTTATTTTTCAAATAATCCTGACGTATTTTGCGTTTTCTATTAATTTCATCATTGTGAGCATTCCAACGCGCTTGTCGCTCTTTGGCTTCTGCTTCGGACTTTCACCCTTAACTTGAGAATCAACAGTATTGATCTTTGCCTTTAAGGTAGAAAGCTGACCTCTAATTTGCGGGAGGGATAAAGTCTTTTCGCTTGCTTCAAGTTGCAATGACGTGCTTTGGGAATTTGAAGTGTGAGGCAATGCAATAATCGATCTTAACTTGGAGGAGCTTTCAGTAAATGAATCTATTTCTTTCAAAAACCTGTTACTCATTTCAGGATACCCGCCTTCAATGCGATAAGATGTGAAACAACCGAGTCCAATAGCAAAACGGAGTCGTCATAAACAAATTCATTTTCAAAAGGTGATTTGATTTCAATTGTTTCACTGGGAACTTTTTCTGCTTGAATCTTGGCAGGCAGCGAGCTTGGTTCTCCACCGGATACATTTATATTCATTAAATCGCTGGGCTTCTCATTTTTAAGGCGGCTTGGATTTGCTTCTATTTCTTGATAAATTTCTTCCACTCTGTCCAAGGACAATTTTATTTCGCTCATTGTCTCTGCCATCAGATCGTTTGATACTTCACCATTTGCGGTATTTTTGCTTTTGCTTGCATCGCTATTCCTGGCCTTACAGCCTATTGTCCCTACACACGCAAAAAACACTCCCAGCGGCAGCCCGAGCACACCACCCAGCGTCTGCGAGACGTTTGTAAAAGAAAATTATATCAAGAATGACTCGCCATGTCCAAAATTGAACATTTCCGCCACTCAACCTTTGGAGCTTTCAGGATCCACGTCTAAATCTATTTGTCTTGCCATATTATCAAACATTTGAAGTCAGGTGTGTATGGATCAAGAGACTTGTTTTCGGCAGCTTCTAAATCAGGGATTAGACTTCGCCATTCATTTCCATGAGTCTCTTTTCAATAGACTTCTTCTCTACAGGATTTTCTGTCAATTCTAAAGCAGCTCGGTAGCTTTCTTTACTATTTTGGTCGCTTCTTGTCAGGCCAACTATCATGTTGTCCCATTTCGTGAACTGGATGATTATCCCAAAACACTCCCATCGTTTTAAATTCTTCATTCCTCTTATGGTGCTTTGCATAGAAGGCTTTGTCTGACTTCACGTGTTGCTCACCCACAACTATTAGCCGCAATTGATTTTCAGAGTTATTGATTAAGCAATGAGTGATGCCGGTACCGGGGGGAAATGCTATACTGTCGCCTTCGCTAACATCATATAAATTGCCGTCAACCCATACTTGGCCGTGTCCCTTCAAGATAAATAAAAATTCTTCCTGCTCGCTGTGAGCATGTGGCCAAGAGCTTCTATCGCCAGATTCAAGAATTATATAGTTTACAGCAATTCTGTTTAGGCCCATTTCCTTTGCCAGCCTCGTTTCCGATCCAAATGTCTCGCTATCACCAGGATATGTAGAGGTGGAATCTGACGGAAGATCTTCCCAATGTTTTATAAATTTCGGTCGGATAAAGAAAACTCCAATTCTCTGATCTTACTTAGAGATTGATAACACTTTAGCATCCGCTACTTAATTCTAGGTCAAGTCAATCGACGCTACAAGTATCAATGAAGATACCCGCTTTCAGCGTTCTTAGACCTGAACAGGAAGGACTATGCCCTGAGCTGCCTGCCAAATATTTTTAGGATTTTATTAACCACCTTGAGAGAGGCATCCATTTTTCCTTGCTCCAAGTCTCGTAGAACGCGCAGAGAAACTGAATATTCCTTTGCAAGTTGCCTTTGGGTCATAGCGAGCAAAAATCGGCCATTTTTAATTACGTCGGCGATTGCGTTGGTGCGAGAGGCAAAGCGTCGGCGTGGAAGCCTTCTACCCATCATCTTTCTACGAGCAAATTCAAAGATGACTTTGTCTCCCCAATATAGGTATTTCTGTGACGGAACGCCGCGAAAATCATCGGAATCTAACTGACGATTCCGCACGCTATTCATCGCATGCTGCAAATCTTCACATACATCAGATTTACTGTAGGTAAATGCTTTTGGTAGCTTCACCATGATTACTGGGAGGAGTTCGAAAATGCGTGGTTCCAATTCACCTGCGGCAAGTGCTTCACTTAAAGTCACCTGATGGCGTTTTGGTGCAATTTGATTGTGATTGAGCAAACCCAAATAGTGCAGCCAGGCAACTGTTTTGAGGTATGCAGGCTGCTGCATTTTCTCTAGATCTTTCTGGGCTACTTGCTTGGCCCTTTCTATAATCTGCTCAATATTTTGTTCTGGTTCTTCTAGATTTTTCATTGTCAATCCTTCGTTAAGATGTGGTCCAAATTGACGTTGTACTTCAAACACAGGTCAAAGAATATCACCGGAGGACGTGATGAAATATATTGGCGCAACAAAACGCGGTTCTTTTCCAATGCCATCTTTGCTTTTGACAGCATAATGTATTCAGGCCGAGCTCGAACAACACTTACCCACTTACCAGCATACACATCCACATATTGCACTTCATCAGGCATCCAAATTTCTGTGCTTAGCATGTCAAAAATCAAGCCGTTAACTGATAGCAAATGATTTAATTTTGTCATAACTAAATGGTGGGCGTTGTGAAATGCGTCAAAATCCTGCGTCGCAGCAATAGGCAAATTTAAATTGGCTTCCATTAATGCAAGCTGTCCAACCACTCGAAATTCACACTTTGGGATAGGCCTAAACCCGTCTCTATGAGCTTCCAAATTTTGACTATCAATCCATTGATCAAGAA
>JAPLFV010000229.1 GCA_026390495.1 Pseudomonadota bacterium
GACGTTTCACGGATAGCGTCAGTCTAAAGATTGCGACTGGATCGTCTTTATACTTGGTTGGTACCAGTGCTTTGATTTCCACCACCGTCTCTTGTCGTTCAGGTGACGCAATTACATCGTCGACTAGTTTACTGACCGCTTGGCCAGTATCACATACAAAGTGAACGTCGCCATCAGCACGCTTTAAAAATTTTGCATCCATATCTTTGAAGACAAATGAGGCTTTTAATTTTTTGTCCTTCATTAATTTCATGAAAAGAATTCCGCCGGCAAGATCGGCACCAATAGCGAGCGTGCCAAAATACATGCTTTTTAGGTGATTTTGCGTGCGCCTATTGAGTTTAATGACGACTTCTGTGCGGTCTTCGCCGACTGCGATCACAGTTGGATTGACAAACCAAATTAATGGTATTTTTGCAAAACCAAATGCTCGAACTTTAAGAGTTTCAACGATTTGATCAAATTTCTGCATCGGCTTTTACCTTTAACTAGAGGATTTGAAAGATTAATTGATATTTTTTTGTTTACCTTCGATTAATCATTGCTATACACCATATTGAATATTGGAGCTTGAGCAATATCGGTTCCTCCGTCAACCTCTGTGATGGTCCTTCCCCAATAAATTTTTATCGTTAGAGTTTGGTTTTTTGCCTTAGCAATACTGAAGGTTTCATTCAACTCCAGTGCACCGCTGTCCAAGGTGATTGTAGAATCTTGAGCACTCTTCGTTGAAACCACTATGCTTGGGTCTAATTCAACAGCGGCTTTGGAAAAACTTGTGCCTTCATATGTGGTCATGTCGTAGTTTGCGTAAAGTAATTGAGGACGGTCGATGATCTTAAAAACTTTAGGTGTTTCTGCGTAAAGTGAAACGATGCTGCCGTCGGCCGCTGTCAGCTTCAGACTTTTAAAGGATATTGTGTGACTTCTTGGAGCTTCCGTCCCAGTTGCGCCCGCAGGTACTTCATAGACGCCTACCATTCGCAGCTTGAAAGCACTGGGAGTCGATGTTGTGACTGCGCCACATGATGACACCATTGCACCAAAGATTAAATAAGTGCCGTACGACTGACACTTTTTAATTTTGGTGCCAGTCGTACGGCACCAACTTTTCCAGATCGATGAAAACATAACTTTCGCTCCAGAGCGTACTGTTCAAAATAGATGACTCAGGCTTTCATTTTTTTTCATGGTCTAGGATTCGGTATTAATATTCGAAACCTAAGTTTGAATTCTGGTGTGTGAAAATTGCCGCACGCTAGCTCCACTGTCTTAACATGCTGATTTCAATGTTGTTTTGTGTTTGTCTAAGATTTAACTCAATTTTTTTGGGAAGTTGCCGATTTCTATGAGAGGCGGAAATAAATGGCATTTTGGTGAGCTAAAACAAGAGGCTGAAACAAGGTGTTAAGGAATTCTGAAAATCGAATCAGCAAAAAGCGCAGTGGTGGAATTGAACATCAATCAACGTCACTGGCTACTGCAATACTTATATTTGTGAGCTTTTTTTTAGTATCCTGCGAAAAGAAAAAAGAATCAGGCGTGGCTAGTGATACGACAACTGAATACAGTCATCCAAGTGTTTCAACGACGACCACCACTACATCTGCAGGCCCGAAGGTTGTGTCAAAGGAGATTAATCCTTCCACAGAGTTGGTGTTAACGATTGGAACTACAACGATAACGATCCCAGCAGGAGCGGTTAATCAAATCGGAACTGCTACATTGCAATCATACGTTGGTTCATTTGTAAATACATCGCAGATGCGCATGGTCACAGAGTCCTTGATCTTAACGTTGACCAAAGCTGATGCATCTGATTTTTCGATTCACGAGATTTTCAAAGACATCGTCATTGAACAGAAAACTTCTGCAAAAACGACAGTATCTAAATTAGTCGCGTTGTTTGAAGAAAATGCAAAAATTGCTAGTGCTTCCAAAACAGGTATGACCCAAAAGGTTTTAGCAGAATTCCAATCCGATTTAGGTGGTGGGGTATACAAAGTTGTTTTCCCCGTGCGACTCAGTCGACTTGGATTTGTTCTCTCTGAGGCCACTTATGGTGGGCTTCCAACCGGTTATAAAACCTTTGTTCCTCCCAGCCGAAATCCGACTGATCTCGTAGCAACCATAACGTCTCCCGCAGAAGCTGGTTTAACTTGGAAAGGAAATCCACTTTTTAATGCGAGTTATGCTGCCGTCCATTGGGCGGATGGAGAAACTGAAAAGAACTGCATTTATTCGGATGTAGATGCATCCGCTGCAACGACCACGACGATTTCATCTACGACAACATCGGCAGATTATACGAGTACCGTTTCAGGGCTACTTGATGGCAAGACTTACTATATAAAGGTTTGCGGGTTGTCAGCAAGAAGTCCGGCAGATGCATCAAGTGGTACAACGGTCAGTGTGACAACTCCATCGAGAGCTTTAGCCGTACTATCAAACTCTCCTACGTCCCCATCTAATACGACAGCACTAAATATTAGCGTCGGTGGTACAAGTTTGACTCATTATAAATATGCTGTGTTAACTAACCAGACGACTTGCAGTGCAGCTACATATAGTGATTGGATCGCTGTAGCGACCAATATCACTGATGCTATTGCACAGAGTACTGGAGACTCAGTGCGCGTCTGTGTTTTAGGCAAAATTAGTGAATCAAATGTTCAGTTGGTTCCGACTGAGGCTACATTTGATGTCGACAAGACGGCGCCTGTTTTTACAAGTTTAGCTTTGGCTGCTCCAGCTTTAGATACTTTTTTAAGTACAGCTGATCGCCTATTGACAACGGACATTGCCGGAACTTTGACTGCGACTGGTCATGTTGTAGCATCAACAAGCTACAAAATTGTTACAAATGCAACGACGTGTAATGGTGCTTTGACTTACTCAACAACTCTTCCAAAGGCTAATTCAACGGATATCACAGTTGATGGCTCCTATAAAATATGTGTTAGGCTGACCGATGAAGCAACTAATTTAACTTACGGCTCAACGAGTGCATTTACAGTTGATACCACTATATCGTTTACCAGTGTGGCATTGGCGAATAACGCGCTAGATGGATGGATCAATTTATCGGAAACATCGTTAGCAACCAGTTTGACTGGAAATGCTGCAGGAGCTGGATATGTTACTAGAAGATATGTCTTAACACAGTCGGCAACCACATGTGATGTGGCATTAACTTATTCCGGAACGATTCCTAGGGCCAACAGTGCTGTTTTTACCGCAGACGGTAACTATAAGGTTTGTGTGCAGCTTTTGGATACAGCGGGTAATGCAAACACAGTAACTGACTCTTATCTGAATGTGGCAGACAAATTATTAACTAGTGATCTTTCCACTACCGCAACTGGTGCGAGCTACACAACGATTGAATATGCAGTTACCTTGAGTTCAAATCTTTGCAGTGGTCTTGGCAGTTGGTCAGCGACGATCCCTAAAGCGAATGATGCTGGAATTTCTGCGGATGGTTCGACTTACTATGTGTGTACAAAAATTTCCGATTCTGCGGGTAATCCCGCGGCATATGGCAATACATTAACCTTTACCTATGATGGCACTCCTCCGGTGTTTTCTTCAATGGCGTTAGCCAATGGGGCCACTGATAATTTCTTAAATAGCGCTGAGGTAGCTGCAGGTCTTAGTGTGCATGCGTCATCAGTGTCGGTAGGGTCTACGTCGGAATCTTATGCCATTGTCGCTGCCGCTACGACTTGTGACGGTTCGTTGGTTTACACTGCAGGATTGAAGTCCGCAAATGATGCAGCATTAGTAGCTGGTTCAACTTATAAAGTCTGTGTCAAGGTTTCTGATTTAGCAGAAAATGTTGATTACGGGTCGACTGCGAATATAGAAGTCAACACCAGTGCGCCTAATTGCAGTAGTGTTAGTTTGGCAAACGATGCTAGTGATAATTTCATAAACTTGTCAGAGAATGGTACTTCAAATTTACTGTCAACTGCTGTGTCGACAACGACCGTTAGTCCAATTAAGAAATATGCGGTCATATCTTCTATTACGACCTGTGATGGCTTGGTCTCTTTTGGTCTTGCAGATGCGATCCCTCAATCTAACGATTCTAGTTTAGTCGATGGTCAACAGTTTAAAGTCTGTGCGCAGGTTTCAGACCTTGCCGGTAATGCACCTGCTTATTGCGAGACAACAGCAATGACCGTGGACTTGAGTCCTCCAGTGTTTGGAAGTTTGCCATTGGCCAATGGCGCCGTCGATTCCATCCTTAACATTGCAGAGCATGCAAACGCTCTCGACGTGGCAGGTCCATTGACGGCAACAGGCTATTCTTCGGTGGGATACAGTCTTGTATCTTCAGCTACTGCTTGTGGACTACCATTGACTTACGCAGGTACAATCCCACTACAAGATGACACAGCGTTAAATGTAAGTGGTACTTACAAAGTCTGTGTTCAACTTCTCGATGCTGCAGGTAACTCGACATACGACAATAGTTCTGCCTTTGATTCTGATCAAATTGGTCCAGTCTTTACATCTATCGCTTTGGCAAATGAAGCAGTGGGTGGCTACATCAATTTGAGTGAGTCCGTTAGCACAAGTGATGGAGCCGACTCTTTGGTTGCAACTGGACAAACTACAACTGAATACGCAATTTTAGCTCAAGCTTCTGCATGCAGTACCGGTGTCTATGGCGTTTCAGTTCCAACTGTTGCAGATATCGCTTCTGCTGGTGAATCAAATCATAAAATCTGTGTAAAACTCACAGATGCATCTGGTAATATTGAGTATGGTTCAACCTCTACGCTCACGGTTGATTTAACTGTACCAAATTTTTCCGCAGCATCACTTGCCAATGACTCAGTTAACTTCTACATAAATTCAGCTGAACGCTCAAGTACATCAAATCTGAATGCCATTGCAACTGGTGCTGGATTTGATTCTATATTTTACGCTTTAGTTGCTGATGCGGTCGTTTGTAGCGCACATGGAACTTGGTCAGCAACAATTCCTAAAAGTAACTCCACCGATTTTGGCGCGGACGGAGTTTATAAGGTATGTGTAAAAATGACGGATTTGGCATCTAATCCAGATTCATTTGGATCTTCTAACTCGTTTACATTGAAAACTGATTTTCCAATTTTTGGGTCTATTGATTTAGCTAATGACGTGGTTGATTTGTATTTAAATGCTTCTGAGCATTTGAATACAAACGCCCTTGTCAGCAATCTCAGTGCAACAGGGCATGCATCAGCAGCATATAAATTGACTTTATTGGCCACGACTTGCAATTCAAGTTTGACTTACGGCGCAATTCCATTGTCAGATGATGCAGGGTTTTCGGCACTAGGTACTTTTCGAGTATGTATAGCTTTAACTGATGTCGCTGGAAACATCACCTATGATACAAGTGCTACCTTTCAATATGATCCCACAGCTCCAACATTTAATTCTCTAGCGTTGGGGGCAGACCTTTCAGATGGTTGGTTAAATATCAATGAACACGCACTTTCAAACGCCTTAGGAACCACGTTGGATGCTACCGGTTATGCAACGGATCAGTATGCGGTAGTGACAAGTGCTACAACATGTAATGCGCTGGTAACTTATGGATCAATGCCACTAACGAATGATGGTGGTCTGTCACACGGTGCAACATGGAAGTTATGTGTCAAACTTGCAGATGCTTCAGGAAATGTGACGTATGGAAACACGGCGTCGACGTTTCAGACAGATTTTGCCGCTCCATCGTTTGGCAGTGTCAGTCTAACGGGTGCGAGTGCAGATAGCTATATCAACGCCTCAGATGCAACTGGAGCGTCCGCAATCGTTACAGCCGCCGTTGGGTCCGATTATGATACCGCAGCTTATTCTTTGACTACAAATGCCACAACCTGCGATGGGTCACTCACATACGGCGCCATTCCGAATACCAACAATGCAGGCTTTTCGAGCGACGGATCTTATAAGGTATGTGTAAAGATGACTGACACTGCTCAGAATACCGCTGCTTATGGCCAAAGTAATCCGGTTACTAGAGACGTCACAAATCCAACATCGACAGTTACGACCAGTGGTGCGTTAACACCGAGTACAACTATTGGTTCGTTGACTGAGATTTCAGGCACTGCAGCTGATGCAACTGCGGGAGTTAGCTCCGTAGAAATCTCGATTCAAGAAGGTGCAGGTAGTTGTTATGATAGTGGTGCAAATGATTTTACAGCCGCTTGTCCAGCCTGGATCAGTGCGGTTGGAAGCACCGCTTGGACTTACTCAATTCCAGACGACGCCCTCATGAAAGGTGTCACCTATAATGTTCAGGTGCGAGCAACCGACTTAGCTGTGGCAACTGGAAATGTGCAAACCTCATTTGGGTCTGGTTCATTCACTTTTACTGCTACTGAAGGGTCAGATTTGTGGAACGATGCTTTTGTCTTTGATGATGGTGGTGATGATCGTCCAACCGCGTCAGCAGTTGATTCTTCAGGAAATCTTTTTGTTGTCGGTTGGCATACAGATGCAGACAAAAATTGGATGATCAAAAAGATTGATAAACGAGGCAACGAGGACACCAGCAGCTGGAATAAGAGCGTTGGCGACAATGGAAGTGATGAGATTGCAAGAGGAGTTGCCGTTGATTCCAGCAATAACGTCTATGTCGTTGGTTCACGTAACAACGGTTCGAACTTGGATTGGTGGCTGAAGGTTTACAACTCTTCTGGAGTAGAAGATATATCAAATTGGGACATTATTTTAGATGGAAATGGTGGCAATGACGAAGCTATGGCGGTAGCCGTAGACTCATCTGCAAACGTCTATGTTGTCGGATATGGAACAAACATTGTCGGCGTTTCCAGTGGTGAAGATATTTGGATTCGCAAATACTCCTCTGCCGGTGTTTTGGCTTGTGAACAAAAGCTAGACGGAGGTGGTGCGTCACTTGCAGATCGTGCGCTAAGTATCGCTGTAAATAATGGCACGTCAAAAATGTTTGTTGCAGGATATCAAACTGCAGGCGGGGGCGATCAACAGATGGTTGTTAGACGCCTTAGGACTAGTGACTGTACGATTGAGGCGACGCAAACATCAAATAGCGCAGGAAGTTCAGATCAAGCTGCCGCGATCCGCCTTGATTCCTCAGGTAATGTGTTTGTATCAGGAAGAGACTCATCAACAGACAGCGATTGGTGGATTAAAAAATATAGTGCTGCATTGATTCAACAAGCGGAGTTCAATACCGGAGTGGCCTCAACGCATGAAGCTCTCGCAATCAACATTGATACCTCCGGTAATGTGTATGCTGGTGGCTATAAATCTGGAGCGACTCAAGATTGGTGGTTAAGGCAGTTTTCGTCAACGCTCGTTGAAGACACTGCAAACTGGGATAAAGTCATCGATGCCGGAGGGTCTAACGATCAGATCACCAGCATCGCAATTGGAACCGCAACCTACGATACGGGCAATGTTTATGTCATAGGTTGGGGGACTAATATTGCAAATGGCGGATCAGGTGCCGATTGGTGGATTAGGAAGTACTCAAATTAGGCTTGATTTTGAATCTAATTCCAATGTTCAACCTGATGATTTTATTAAAGTAATAATATTAACTTAGGAAATCCTGAGGCTTTGCCGATGAGGTAGGATCAATCGACATTTTCTAAGCAGGAACTTTATGACTTCAATGCGAATTGCGACCAAATCAGTCTGTCGAAGTTTGCGCACAGAAAAGTAATTGGGTGACTGCAGGCCATGAAGCCATTCAAAAATGGTCGACGGTCTTAGGTCGGTGGGGACATTTTAAAGTGAATCCTTGTAATTCAGGTTCTGACCTTAAGATCAATATGCAACCATTTGGACAGACTGGTCTAAATTATTTTACCGAGAATCCGGGTCGAATATTCATTCAGTCATCTGCAAGCGGTGACTTTTTGAAAGCAGTCGTATTGCACGAATTCGGTCACAGTTTTGGTCTATGCGACCAATACAAAGACGCAGGAAGTGCTGGTTGCTCGAGTTCAAGAAGTGACAGGCAGGAGAACTCTGAGGTCATGGGGCAGACTAATGCAGGAAAAATTCAGTTGACTCCAGGTGACATCAAAGGAGTGCAAACTATTGCTCAAGATCCAGGTGTAAGGTCTACGGCTATTTGGAGCCAATACCTAGCAAATTCTCCTACAACCCCAGACCAATCAAATGGACAATCTGCATATGTGGCAATTGATGGCTCGACAGGTCAGCAGACACCATTACTGCTTATAAGTGTGCCTTCTGGATCTACTCCAGTGTTGTGCCAGATCAATGGTTCGGGCGATGTAGGATGTGATTCTGCGAACACAATCTCAATTCAGAAGAGAGAATCGATAAATGATCGAGATTTCTTTGAGACTTCCACGGCATTATCAACGCTTAATTCCACTAGCGAAAATAGATTTGTTGTGATGTTGGGAACAAAAAAGATCGCCTTTAAAGTAAAGGCGATCGGTGGATGAATTCTCAAATGTTGAAGCTTTTGCTTAAAAGCAATTTATAGATCAACCTGTCAGACCTTCTTATGGGCGCAACCCATAGCGTTCGGTTTCAACAGCTTCAGACTCAGACCCTGTCAAATCTAAGTCTAGAGTATCGAGTCCATTGAATTCTGAAACATTGGCCCATTTCTTTAACTTGCTAATGGCCTGAAGCTTTTCAGAGTCGACTAGTCCAGCGATTTTAGCGCCGTGATTGCCTGCTGGGGCAGTAAACACGAGTGAATCTCTCTGCGTTGATTGTCCAAGATCAAATTTTCCCGCTGACCAAGGGTCAAACTCGCCATAAATATACATGATTTTCTCACTATTTTGATCAACCCAGCTAGCAACATCCAACATCGTTTTGTTGGAATATTGATAATCTCCTGAACCGGCTGGAAGATAAGGTTTAAAGGAAAGGTTTTCAGGAAATGACACAATGTCTTCAATATTTTTTCGATCTATTGCTGGGCCACCTAACTCTGTTGCAGATTGAAAATAATATGAAGCAAAGAAGTCAAGTGTTTCGTCGTTATAACTGTCTTCAATCTTGCTGATTTTTGCAAAGGTATCGAAAAATTGTTGATCATCAACTTCTTGCGATTTCAAGAGTTCGCAGTCTTGAGGCTTACCATATTGCCAGAATGTAAATCTGATTTCCGAAGAAGCAACTTCAATCGCGCCTATTTTGCCGCCCGCAAACTTGGTATAATTTCCCTTAAGGAACGGTGCCAATTTGTCTTTTCGATTGATGATCTCTCTTTGAAAACGGAGTAGATCACCTCGGCATTGCAAATAGGTCTGTCCACCGACTTGATCCAAGAAATCGTTATATCGACCATCTTGATCAGAAAAGGACATGGGCGCAACATAAGCAACTGTTCCATCTAAGTCATTTGGAAAATGATGCCTGTGATATACTGAAGTCATTCCACCTTTGCTTGCTCCGGTATTTATCCAAGATCCCTTAAATATCTTTTTGAAAGCAATCGTGACTTGATGAAAATCGTAGGCACTTTGCTTAACATTTAACTTTGACCAATCTAAATCAACTGGTTTGCTGACCCCAAAGTAACGATGCTCAATTGTCAATTGGTTGGCATTTAGAATGATGCTCGGCTCTTTTCGAGTGGTCGAATACATACTGTAGCCAGTTGTCACTAGGACCATAGGAGCAGAGTCGTTACGGTAATTTAAATGTAGCAACTGTTTAAATTTTGACGACTTAGGACTGAAATGGTCGACTGGTTGCTCTAAAGTCATCGTAATGTTTATGCCATTGTCGCCTGCATTTTCAACTTTTAAAATCTCAAGGCCTTCAATGCAAGACTTCAAGCGGTCTTCAATGGATTCTCCCACACAGTCGATTCCCCAAGCGTTGGACTGAGAAGTACTCAAAGATGAGTTGAGCTTTCGTCCGCAGCCAGCGACAGAAAAAGCAAGAATAAAAATCATAAATTTAATCATTTACCAGTTTCCTCTAAAAAGATTTTTATAAGACGTCAAATAAGTCATTTCTAGTTAAATCAATTTCCGTACAATGAAGGTAGGTCTTTGCTTTTAAAATAATCATTTGAACCAGCAGATAAGCTATATAATGCAGTTCAAAATTGATAGTAGAAAAGTCATCGCAATAGGGGCCTGTTTTTACATTTTGAAGTTGGAAAGATCGCTTGTTTGTTTGACCAGTATGAGTGGAGAAGTAGATGGAAAGATTGAATTTTGTAGCCGAACAATTGTTTACCCCAGGTCCTACGCCCACCCCGACCTCTGTAAAATTGGCATATCAGATGACCGAGGTCTATCATCGCAGCAAGGAATTTGAGTTGGTTTTTCGACACTGTATTGATGGCTTGAAGCCATTTTTTGGCAGCGAAAGGGATCCAGTTATATTGACTTGCAGTGGAACCGGTGCCATGGAGGCCGCGGTCTCAAATCTGACAAACGACGGAGACATGGTAGGTGTCATCGAATGTGGAAAATTTGGAAATCGATGGCGAAAAATATGCGAAGCTTTTAAATGCAATGTAACGACCTTTGAAATTGAAATGGGCAAGGGAGTTCACTGGGAGGCGCTCGATAAATTTTTTGAGAAGAGTCGTGATCTCAGGGTTTTGTTTCTTCAGGCTCATGAAACGTCAACAGGGGCGTTGATTCCTTTTGAGCGGATCGCAAAAATGGCAAAAATTAAAATGCCAAATCTCTTGGTAGTCATTGATGCTATTTCTTGCTTAGGAGCTCACCGAATTCATATGGGGGATCAAGGTTTAGATTGCGTGATAGCCGGAAGTCAAAAAGGATTTGGAGTTGCTCCCGGATTATCCTTTATTGCTTTGAATGATAGAGCCTGGGGCCAAATTTCTGGACGATCTCGCTTTTATTTTGATTTGAAGAAGGAGGCAAAAGGTCAGGCGACTGGACGGTCTGCCTATACGCCCGCAATTCCAGTCGTGTTAGGTTTGTGGGCATCTCTCCAAGAAATAAAAAAAATTGGAGGTGTAGATGCTTTCATTCATCATCATCAGAGAATGGCCTTAGCGTTTCGAGCAGCCATTTCAGAAATGCGTTTAGATTTTTTTGTGGATGAGCCACTTCGATCAAACGTATTAACCTCCGTAAAGATTCCAGAGTCATTAGATGGCTTAAAATTGTTGGA
>JAPLFV010000186.1 GCA_026390495.1 Pseudomonadota bacterium
ATGACGCTACATCCAATGTGTTTTCCATTAAAACAAATGTCGATTCTTCAAACAAATCTACCGAATCAGAATCCGTTCCCTCACTTCAGAAGTCCATTGAAATCGCTCAATCGGCACTTGCCAGCTCTGGTATCAGCGGCCAAACGGAGTTAACTTACTCTTCTCATACAGAAGATGTTCTCGGCGGCGAATCCGGTGTTCAAACTGTCCTAAATCGCAAAATCAAGTTTAAGCAGTTCCTTGCAGGCTTCCAATCACTAAGTCAAGCAGGTTCGGTTGAAGTAATGATCGGCAAAGGTGGAATCGTGAATGAGATCACAGGTTCCTTGCTAGCAGTGGAAGATCAAACGTCTTCGAACTTCCAAGTAGCGGATGCCAACTCAAACTTGTCCTCAATGTCTAGCAAAGCTTTGGACGCAATCGCAAAGAAGCATCCTGGCGCTCAGTACCAAATCGTAGATCAGAAAATTGGTTACGACGCTGGTAATTTCTTCGAATTAAAATCTAATGCTAAAGCTGTTGCAGAATTTACAATTGAAGATTTATCGAAAAAATCGATCTCTAGTATTCTTGCTTTTGAAGTTACTGAGACCTCGGAATAAAATCCGAGGTCTTTTTTTTTAAAAGAACCTCGGTGCTAGGCTTAACTCCAGATGATTTTAACTCCCAAAATAATTACCAATCCTAGCATGACCGGATTCAATTCTTTATACCGCTTGGTCATAAGTCTAATCAATACATAGGAAATCACCCCGAACGCAATTCCCGTAGATATACTCCAAGTCAAAGGAATTGAGACTATTGTCAAAAAAGCCGGAATAGATTCCGAAAAATCGTCCCATGCTATTTTTGAGACGGATTCCATCATCATAGCTCCAAGTAAAATAAGTGCTGGAGCGGTTGCAGCGGAAGGTATCATCGATGCTAAAGGCCAAAAAAACAGGCTCAACAAAAATAGCAAACCTACAACAACTGCTACAAATCCCGTCTTGCCACCTTCTTCAATTCCTGCTGCGCTTTCCACATATGCAGTCGTTGTAGATGTACCTAAAAAAGCACCGACGACAATTGAAAATGCGTCTGCGATAAATACTCTTCCTGACCTTGCAATCCGCCCTTCTGAATCAACAAATTTCGCCTTTTCAGACAATCCTATCAAGGTTCCTGCTGTGTCAAAGAATGCGACAAACAAAAAGGTCAAAACAACTCCCGACATGCTCCATGACAGTGCGCCATTCAAATCCAGAGAACCAATCAAATTGCCAGGCCAAACTGGACTGCTAATAATGTGAGATACATCGCCCTCAAACACTTTCCCATTATAAACAGGTAACTTAAAAACAATGCATATCGAGCTAACGCCCAACATTGAAATCAAAAGCGCTCCTGGAATCTTACGAATCGTTAGCACAATGGTCATAAGTAAACCAAACAACATCATTGACACGGACGCTGAATTCAAATTACCAAGTCCGACGACTGTGGATTCCTTTGACACAATAAGACCCGAAGATGTCATCCCGATCATCGCTAAAAAGAGTCCGATACCTGTCGCAATAGAACGCTTTATGGTCAACGGAATGGCGTTTATAACGGCTTCGCGAAACCCAGTTAAGCTTAACATTAAGAAGACGATCCCACTCACAAAGACGGCGCCAAGTGCTGTTTGCCAAGTCGCACCGCTTCCCAATACAACTGCAAAAACAAAATACGCATTAAGGCCCATACCCGGTGCAACAGCTATTGGGTATTTTGAAAAAATGCCCATGAAAATCGATCCAAAAGCGGCAGCCATAACAGTTGCAGAAAGTAGCTCTGCTGTTGCGTTAACATCTGTGCCAGAAAATTGGATAGCCTGCGAAAGTATCTGAGGATTCACAAAAATAATATACGACATTGCAAGAAATGTCGTGACTCCCGCTCTGACTTCTTTACTGATAGACGAGCCAGTCGCGGAGATTCCAAAAAACCTATCGATGCTAACCATATGGTGCCCTGCTTAAATTTCTTTAGTAAGAATCGCCTAAAATGCAATTGAATGAGATTCAAAGTAACTCAATTGAGAGGCCTGAATTTCATTCTATGCAATACCTCAAGTTTTTTAAATGTATACAACCAAAACAAAAAATGCCATACTTTATTATGGTTCCTTAATTATTACTAACTTAAGGTATTATTCTATGGAAAAACTCACTCCTGTTCAGTTGAAGGCCCTTACATTTATTAGGCTCGCAATCAGTAAATCTGGAACGACACCAACTTTGCGCGAATTATGTGAGCATATGGGTTATTCAGCAATCGGTAGCGCCCAGGATTTGATTGCTGCATTGCGGAAAAAGGGATTTCTTGAAGAGCCGTCTCGCCAATCAGCCCGTTCTCTTGTTCCTACACTTGCTGCAAAAGACATTTCACAGTCTTTCGAAGATGAAGAAACAGACCCATTCACTTTTGTCTTACCTTGCTTAGGTTCTGTACCCGCAGGCAATCCAATTGAGGCGATTGAGGAGAGAATAGGTACTCTCCGCATGTCAACATCAATGCTTCCAAAACCACATCCGCCGCGATCAGCATTGTTTGCGTTGAAAGCCAAAGGCGAGAGTATGATCAACGCAGGAATTTTAGATGGTGATTGGCTAGTTGTTGCTAGCCAAAATACGGCACCAGTTTCAAGTATTGTCGTTGCGAGATTAGAGGGAGACGCGACGGTAAAACGTTTAATGAAAGACAAGCAAAGGGGTTGGTATCTCAAACCCGAAAACCCAAATTTCAATCCGACATACGCAGAAGACCGACCTTTTGAAATTATTGGCAAAGTAGTGGCGTTACAGCGATCAATATTGCATTAGGGGCCTGATTGGTGACCTATTGAATTTCGGGCCTGTTGAATTTTGCCAAGTTTAAGGCGCGAGTGAGAAAAAGGCGGAGTGTATTCAACATACTCGAGCATTTTTTCGAGCGAAGCAACGCAGAAATTGGCAAAATTCAACAGGCCCTATTTTGTCTATGATGCTCGACTATTTTTTGAGTTTGTCTGATGGATACTTTCTGTTGCATTCAGATATTGATCAGAAAAGAGATTCTTGTTTGACTTTGGTGGAGCTGAATTCGATCTTTGATCAGAAGTACCTCTAGGAAGAGACTCAAGAACAATCATCCGTATCAAATCGTTGTATTGTAGACCTATACTTTTACCCGCTTTCGCAAAGTCATCATCCATTGAAAGTGCTGGATTTGGATTCACTTCAATTAAATATGCCTCGCCTTCCGGAGAAAGCCTCCAATCGACTCGGGCATATCCACTCATCTTGAAAGTTTCAAAGAGCCGCTTACTAAGCCGATCCAAGTCATCAATCTGATGAACCATAAGATTCTTGGCCGATCCAGTAGAAACCTGATTCCTTTTCCGATACTGCTCATCCCATTTCGCTTTAAATGTCGCGATCATCGGTTGATTTTCCTTGAGGCCATCCATAAAAAGCTCACGAGGAGGAAATGATATGATCTCCTCTTGCTTTTGCATCACTCCTACATATAGCTCGCGACCCGGTATATATTGCTCAACAATAACATCTGATTTTAAACGATCATGTACAAAGCTGATGCGCTCTGCAGCACCAGCTTCATCGTAAACAACACTTGCAATCGCAATCCCTTCACTGCCTTCGCGATCAAGTGGCTTCACGATTGCCGGATAACCAACCTTCTTAAAATCTGACTTTTCATTCCGTCTGACAATTTCAAACCTTGGTACTTTGACCCCTATATATTTGGCGATCATCTTTGTCAGCGCTTTATCTTTCGCTAACTGCAGTGCGTCTGCCTTGCAACCGGTGAAGGGAATACCATGCATTTGTAAAAGTCCAGCTATATGGCTTTCGTGAACTCTCTGACCACGAAAGGTTTCACATAGGTTAAATACACAATCAGGTTTTAGGTCTTCAATCGTAGATGTTATCTCTTCCAGATCATCAAAAACTCCACAAACGGACAGACTCCAACCGAGCTTCTTGATTGCCCGACAGACATCTCTTTCAGTTGGCCTTTCAATATTATTTAGCAAATAGAAAGGATTGCGATGGTCCGTCCATTTCTCGGGAAGATCGTATAGCACCAACACGTGTAGCTTTTGTTGATTCATAGTCTTCCCGTATTAGGATCTTTCTATAAAATTACTAATCTCTATAACTCTAAGATAACATGCAATCTTTGGCTTTGTCTTGACTGTCAAAAACTTGACAGGTTTCGTGCAATCAAATTTGAAATATCTTCCTCTAAAATTGGCGCCGCAAAAAAATTTTTGAAGTTTGCATCTATGCTATTTGAATTCCCTACATGTCACTATCGACGTACTTTTTCACCGCTTTCAAAAATTCTTTTGATGACTCTGATGTCAAATTCACCCAATAAGATTGATATTCATCTCTTTCGACTCGCACCATGGATGCGACTCCCTCAATGGTATTATCAATGATTGCCGGGCCACCGCTATCTCCCGGACACAGACCTTTTGGCGAAAGCTTGCTTGAAATGACCCCTGATGTAAGTGGTTCTGCGGGAATTTTAGCAGTCCGTTTTTTCCCGACTCCAATTTGTGAGCGAATATTGGTACATCCTAAACCTATTGCTGTAACGGAATCATTTAACCTTGAAGACTGTGAAAGAACTGCAGGTCGGCCTGTATATGTTTGGGCTGGGAAAATGGCTATTCCCAAATCATTCTGCACAAAATCGGCTATTGAGGTCGAATCAGAAGAATATTCAGGGTGAAGAACTAGAACGCTAGATTCAACGCCTAATGTTCGAATGAACTTTGCATTTGCAATACAGTGACCAGCAGTCAAATAAACATTGTGGCTAATGAAAGATCCGCTACAAAACTCATCTCTATCCGTTACAGATGCAATTACGAATGGATAACCATTTGTATCCGTCCCTGATATTACTTTGGACGCAGCTACCTCATTCTGCTCAGCGCAAGTTTGAAACAGAACGAGGCTCATGATGCAAAATGCCACGAAAAAACTCGATTTTGTTATGCTTGATCGATTCAATATAAAAGTTTCCATATCTAACTCCTCTAAAAATGGATAAGTCTTTTTTGCAATGTACATCACTGCAAAAAAAGAAATACCATAGAGCCGTCAGTTTATGGTTATGACATTTGATCTGATTCGATCTGAGTAATACTTGCGTAGGGTCTTTCTCATGCGCCTTTGATCGCACATTTTTATATTTGGTAATTTCTTTGGTTTAACATTGATAAGTTCTTTCATCGTGAAATCAACAAATTCCAATTTTCTCAGCGCTCCATGCCAATCTTTATATTTTGTCCTCCACCGACTTTGCGGATCAAGCCATACTGCAAATGTCTCAGCAAAGTCCTCTTCTGGATGACTCTGGGCATATCCCTCAGGAAGGTGTTGAACATAATCTTTGCTTTTCTTTTGCCAAGAATATTGCTCAGGCTGGTAGGCTTGTTTGGGCGATCCAAATATGTTCTGCCATTCAATTTTTTTTGACAATCCGAATAGATGATCGACACAATGGCCGCATTCATGCCGCAGTAATTTCATAAATTCTCGGCCTTTGGCACCTTCAACAAAGCCAATTTTTTCTAATTCCAAATCCCTTAGCCTTGAATCTGCTAACCAAAATGGAATGGCTATACATGCTGAGTTTTCGGGACAAAACCATTCGTCGCCTAAATAAAATATTGGTTGAACGTGAAAAAGATTTTGATCATCAAGCTCACATCGCAATTTTTTAGTAAATATTTCATAACCCGTGTCTTCAATTGTTGCCGGCAAGTCGCAGATGCGCGTTTCCAACAAAATTTCTTTTGCGAGATGAACGTCAATGCCTATTTTTTGAGCCTCAATGGGGTGTTCTATTCGATCCATATTTTAGTCCTAACATCCTTCTTTGGATGCCTGCAAGCCTTGAGCTGCAATGGCCTAAAACAAATCTTCGGTGGAGACTTGACAGTTCAACTATAACCGTAATACCATACATTTGTATGGTGATGGTCGCCTAAAGGATACCTATGAAGACAGCTTGCCTCGCTAAAGAGGAATCACGTCAGCTTCTATTGTCCGATAGTCGGATCAGAACCGCAAGCACCAACCCCATGGAGGTAAAATTATGTTGTGGAATCAGAGAGTTGGACGAGTTTCTGCATGGTGGCTTAACCTTTTCAACTTTGAGCGAGTGGGGGATACCATTCGGCAATGGAGCTCGTCGCCTGATGGCCTTATTCCTAGCCACGGCCACAGGAGGCGCCACAGCAGGGGATCAAAAGCATTGGTGTTTATGGGTCTCTGCAAGACCGCATCACAGCCTCTATCCGCCAGCTTGGAGTGCCGCCGGAGTCGACCTCCATCGCCTCCGTTACTGTCAATCGAAGGCCCCCATAAAGGACCTAAGATCACTTTTCATTGACGATTTCTTTCGTGTGATTGTTTTAGATGCCCCCGCTGAGTTGACGCTAGAAGATTGCTGTTTTCTCTCTCAACACGCACGACGAAATCGACAGTTAATTATTATTTTGCGCGATCAGTTTCTATTGTCCTCCAATCATAATGTTTGGGCCCGCTCACGGTTTAATGTCAAACGTGAAAAGGGCAGATACGAGATAGAGGCTATTCGCGGTGCCTTAAGTAAATCAAAAGCAACTTTCGCAATTCCAGTTCCAAATTTAAAGAATCTAAACCTCTAACGGTACTATCTCTATGCAAAAAAACCTTTTCTCTACAGTTCATTCAAACACCTCTGGTCCGTGTTTTTTGGCTATTAGTTCTTCAGCCAATAATGGATTCGATACTGGACGAATCTTATCACCCAGAGTCATGAAGTGGAGTGAAGAGGTTCAATTGATAGACTTAAGTTCAACTCATCGCTATTGGGCGCAGAAAGCCATGGAAGACGGCCTCACATTCGATCAAATGATAGAACGTCTTATTAAGGATTACTTTCCTCCGCAAACAATCGGAGTTATTGCTAACCATCCATGGCAAGCTGTGCTCTATCTTAAAACATTTTCTGCGCGGGCGTGTGGAACACTCCTCAACCTCAGTTCTCCTTTTGGACGATCCTTAAAAAAGGATCTATCATGGGAAGCTTGGAGTGAGACTTTTCAGGAAATTGACGACCATTTTTTGGTATTTGGATCGAAAAGCAAACTCTCAAAAGATAAAAAATCAAAATCCCAACTATCCACATTCCTAAAGACAGCTCAACGAATGAGTCTTCATACGCCTGCGCACTTTCATCATGGAGCTCTTGATAACGATAGTAATGAAACGTCCGGAATCAAACGTAGATTTGGCGATCGCGTCGCCACTCTATGGGATTGGACTTGGACGCAGATCCAAGGCGACACCAACGATATTGGTTTCCCATGGAAGACACAAAAGCTCAACGAGGTCCCTTCTGTACAACGACTTTTGATTCATCCCATACGCAACTGGGAGCATATAGAACCCATACTTTGCGAGGATTTAGATCGACTCTGCCAATTGCGCTGCTGGAATTCCAGTGAGCGTGTTGTAAGCCTGGAGTGGGAGCTGTTCTTTTCCAATAGCCCTACCCTATCTATCCCTGTCTTATTCCGCTATCCGCACGCCCTTCACCGCGAAATCGGTCTCCACAAGACAGCACTACTCCAGGCGTTTCATTCTTGGACAAGCAGCCTTAGTAAAAGGCTAAAGCAAAGCCTCTTTCATGAGGACAGTCAATATCTTGAAAACGACGCCATTATAGAATGGAAGGTTGTCGTCAAGGAACGACTTGTGATCCCCCCTCAACACCATAGTCTTTTCGCAGATGATCTCAGTAGCCCTCTGGCACGTTTGCGAGATCTTGAGAACAGCTTGCCTGTTCAACTTTCTGAGTTTGCGCATGCAGATGATTGGACCCCAGAAGACTCTTGGAAAATTCAATCAACCAACTCCGAAAAATCTTTATCTAAAGCTTGTTCGGAATCAGCTGACTCACCGATAGACTCACCAAAATCCTATCTCTTTCAACATCTTTGCCGTCCTTTGTTTATACAAAATGAGCCAACTCCTTTCATTTCCAATGAACAAGATCCTTATTTTGAATTTAAAGAACGGGTCATGCGCAAGTGGTGGCAACTAGCAGTCAGTGATGACTACGTCTACGACTGCTTCCTTCATGAAGATCGCAAAGGTCGCTTGCTTTGGATTCATAAAAGTACAAACAAACAACTTACTATTAATGGCGTCTATGGATAACAGTTTACACATAACAAAATCCGCTCCCAACCAACAACTATCTAGTCTATCCAGTGGGTTCGTTGAGTGGTTGGCACACACTAACTTTAGCTTCTTGCTTGGAGCATCTCACCCATCCGAACTATTAGACCAAAGCCAAACATTTGGACTATCAGGATTCGCCGTGACCGATTTCGACGGAGTCTATGGACTAGCTCGCTGTTTTCGTCACTGGAGAAAGATGGATCCTAAGCTACGTCCTCAGCTTATCTATGGAGCAGAGCTACACCTTGATCAGGACCATGACCTACCAATTCAATTGCAAAACACGCTCAGCTTAATCGTACGCAGCGCAAGTGGTTATGAAAATATGTGCAAACTAATCACTCACTGCCATAGAAATGGAAAATACAACGCATTCATATCTCTCGAAGATCTCGCTGAGCACGACCTTACCGACCTAAGTGCAATCATTCCGATGCGCGGGCTCATAAGAAGAGCTTGTTCGGAATCCCCTGACTCTGCGTTGCTCGTCGCCGAACAATGCTCATTTACGCGTGGTAAACTCCGCTTTTCCGACTCCTCGCGCCTTGATTCAGGGAACTCCGAACAAGCTCTAAGAAAACATAGCAAGGACGTATGGTATAAGCAGCTTCATTCACTTAAAGAGATGTTTAAAGATGACCTCTACTTTGCAGTGTCTCGCCATTTAAACCCAGCAGAGGACGCTTGGATCTATGATCAAATTGAAGCCTCTCAAAAATTCAAATCACACATTTTGATGACTCAAGATGTATTTTTTCACACACCAAGTCGAAAACCTCTTAGCGATACACTACACGCCATTCGTACTAACAGCACTTTAAGCGAGTGTGTGGATCACATGTTTGCAAACGATCAAAGAACTCTACTTTCTCCACAAGATTTTCACAGGAGGTACTCACCTCTTCCTTTTTTCAGTGAAGCTATGTCTGCATCACAAAACCTACTAAAACAAATACACTTTTCATTCGACGAACTAAGATATCGTTACCCAAAGGAAATGATTCCCCCCAATCATACTCCGCATTCGTATTTAACTGCTTTGACCTGGCATGGTGCTAAAGATACTTTTGGCGATCACCTCCCTCCGAAAGTTAAAGAAACACTTGAGCGCGAGCTGGCACTCATTGAGACATTGGGGTTTGCAGATTATTTTTTAACTGTCTGGGATATCGTCTATTGGGCTCGTAAACAAAAGATTCTATGCCAAGGTCGTGGATCCGCTGCCAATTCTGCTGTTTGCTTTGTACTTGGAATTACAGCTGTTGATCCTAGTCGATTTGATTTGCTTTTTGAGCGATTTATGAGTGTTGAACGCGGCGATCCACCTGATATCGATGTCGACTTTGAACATGAACGGCGAGAAGAGGTCATTCAGTATATTTACAAGCGTTACGGCCGAGACAAAGCCGCAATGGTGGCCAACGTTATAACATTTCGGCGAAAAGGGGCTCTAAGAGAGACTGGCAAAGCTCTTGGTATTCACGAAAAAATTCTGGGTGAAGCCTCTGACTTGATTCGCTCGAGGGTTCATGCCGGTAAAAAAATTGAAGACATTGTCTGCGAACTCAAAGCTACGCATGCTGATCCCATTCCTTGGTCTCTGTGGATTCAAATTGCAAATCAACTCAAAGGATTCCCGAGGCACCTTGGCATTCACTCGGGTGGTTTCATGATCGCCGATCGACCATTAACCGCATTAGTTCCATACGAACCTGCCACCATGGAAGGACGATCGGTGGTGCAATGGTGTAAAGACGACATTGAAGATCTGGGGTTCTTTAAAATTGATATACTCGCGTTAGGCATGCTGACAGCTGTGCGCAAGACTCTTCAGATGATCAAAAGTCACTATGGACAGGATCTAACAATGTCTTCAATTCCCCAAGAAGACCCTGCAACCTATCAGATGATCCAAAAGGCAGATACGATTGGGACATTCCAAATTGAATCACGGGCACAGATTTCAATGCTTCCCAGAATGCTCCCAAAAACATTTTATGATTTAGTGATCGAAGTCGCCATTATTCGCCCGGGCCCCATACAAGGCGGTATGATTCACCCCTTTTTAAGGCGCCGGCACGGATTGGAGCCCATTACGTTTCCCGATGAACGTCTGCGCCCTATCTTGCACCGCACTTTAGGCATTCCAATATTTCAAGAGCAAGTCATGCGCATTGCCATGGCCATTGGTAACTTTACACCGGGCGAGGCCAATGAACTCCGTAAGAATATGGGTGCTTGGTCCATGAGAGGAGATATCAATCCATGGCTTGTAAAGTTATCAGAAGGAATGAAAGCAAATCACATTGCACCAGAATTTGCAGATGCCATCTTGGCTCAAATGAAAGGTTTTGCTGAGTATGGTTTTCCCGAGTCTCACTCAGTATCTTTTGCTCTGATTGCTTATGTCTCTGCATATCTAAAAAGACATTACCCGGCCGCATTTTTTACAGGCCTTCTCAACGCTCAACCTATGGGGTTTTACTCGGCGCATACCTTGATACAAACAGCCCAACGTTGCGGAGTCCCTGTACTACCAATGACCGTCAATCAATCCAACTGGGACTCAACACTAGAACCACTCCACAAAGGCACACGCAGTGAGTTCGCAATAAGGCTTGGCTTGAGATTGATCGGCGGACTTAGTCAAGCTGCAGGAAGACACATAGAAAAGGCGCGATCTTCATCTGGTCCTTGGGCAACATGGCAAGAATTTCTCAAGCATACAAAAATCTTTCGACATGATTTAACAGCATTGGCAGCTGCCAACGCTCTCTCAACGTTTGGACTCGATCGTCGTGCAGCCATTTGGATGGCTGCGGCAGCACCTCATTCTCATTGGCTAGAAGATATTGAAAGTCCATTAAATTTAAATGAACAGACCTTGCAAGAGCAAATCCAGCAAGACTTTAACTCTTTTGGAACGTCATTGACCGCACATCCCGCAAAAGTCATCAGGGATCATGATTGGTGTTACAATATAGGATTAAATCGGATTCGATTGGCAAAGGATATTCCTTCGCTCATACCAAATCAAATCATATCAGTCTTCGGCGTGATTGTTATTGAACAGCGGCCACCTTCAGCAAAGGGAATGATGTTTATCACACTGGAGGACGAAACTGGACATATCAATCTCGTATTCACTCCAGACATCATCCAAAAATATGCTCAAGCTCTCACGGGTCAATCAATGCTTTGTATTAGTGGAAAGTTACAACGACAAAATGCGGCACATTCCATACTCGTCAAAGACATCTTTAGTCCTAAAATTACTCAAGGCGACGTGATTCCTTTGGGCACGGATAGAAGTCCAAAAGTACCACCGACTCCTTTGGTATCCAGTTCAAGTCAGCGGTTTGGAGGAACAATTGCATAGAGAAAGAATTCAACCCCACGAGACAAAGAATTCAATCCTTCTTTTTCTTTGCAACTAATGTTACTTCATTTTCCCAATCATTAAACTTATCAAGCTCTCGACGCAACTTAAGGACCGCAAATCCTATTACAGAAAGGTCGTCGCTAAATCCAATCAAGGGAAAAAAATCAGGCAACGCGTCAAAAGGGTTCACAAAATAGATCACTGCACCGACCACAACAGCGATAGAAGCCCAACTAATGTCCCTATATTTTCCAGTTGCCCAAGCCCGTGCAAGACGAACCAGTACATCCAAATCTTTCTTTAAACCTTTTAGTTTTCCTTCAGCCTTTCTAGCTTTCTGATGTGCCTGTTCCGCTAACAACTCAACTGCTGCAGAGTCTTGAACCACCTTCTCAGCGGATTTAGCTGCGTCATTAAGATTCTTTTCATAACTCATACCAAGACTCCTGCCGACTATTTGCGGCTCATTTTAGTTAGCATTCGATCAAATGCATCGGCAAATTTCTTCTTCTCAGCAGGACCAAAGGCAGCGGGCCCTCCAGTCACCAAACCGCCACCGCGCAATTCCTGCATCAAATTACGTGTCGATAGTATGTCTGCAATATTAGACCGATCAAAGACTTGGCCATGAGCGTTAATTCCAATACAACCGGCCTCAACAATTCTACTTGCCAATGGCACATCAGATGTAATGACCAAGTCACCAGAATTCACTTGCTTTGCAATATAATGGTCTGCCTCATCAAAACCAGCAGAAACTTTAATAGCCTTTATAAAAGGACTAGCTGGTACTTGCACATAGCTATTCGCTACAACTAAAACCTCAACTGACAACCGTTGACAGGCAGCAAAAACAATATCTCGAACAATCCGAGGGCATCCATCACAATCAATCCAAACTTTCATATAGCATTCACTTTGCAATTGCACGAATACTGTCAATGAGTCGATTCACATCTTCCATGGACTCGGAATCAAAATAACCTCTGATCTTATAATTTTTATCGATCAACACAAATTTCTGGCTATGGACTGCCGACTTTGGATCTGCACTGAGCTTAAAACCCTTTACAGCTAAGTCTACAATCATAGATTTTTCGCCCCGCAAAAATCGCCAATTGGACTCGTCTATTTTGTACTTCTTGGCATAATCTTTCAAAACTTTAGAGGAATCTTTCTTCGGATCAGTCGAAATAGAAATAAACTTAATATTCTGAATATCTTTGACCTTCTTTTGAATCAATTGCATTCGATTCGTCATAAAAAGACACTCGTGTAGGCATGACGTATAAAAAAAATCTGCAACAACAACAGAACCCATCAAAGACTGACTTTCAAGCTCATTCGCATCTTGATCCGCCATTTTGAAATTTGGCCCATCAAACAAAATAGGTAGTTCAGCTAAAGCAAATCCCATTTTGCCACCCGTAAAAAGCACTAAAACAAAAACGAAAAAGAGTTTTGCAGATACAAACCTCACGATTCACCTCTAAGACTTTGCCAGTCTTCCTTTGTTAGCGAATACTCAATCCTAAGGCCAATACCAGGTAAATCTATCAGTCCCTTACGCTTCCTGGCGCCTAGTTTCGCGAGCGCTCGCTGAGAAATCAGATTACTATCACTTGTATGAAACAAAACTGTCTCAACATGTTGAAAGGCATAATCCAACATTAATCTCTTCAGCTCTTTGTTATAGACTCCGCCCCAAACCGCGCGTTCTAAAAATGTATACCCAATCACAACTTGCTTGCGATCGGGAACGTATTCGTAATATCGAGAACTACCAATAACTCGTCCAGTTTTAACGTCCTCGATCACTAAACACCCTTGAGACTTCAAGGCCTTATCAAAAAAACTCCTAAAAACTTTTTCCTCATAACGATTCGGCTCTGAGTGAAGTTTCCAAAGTTCAGGATCGCATGCGACTGCGTACAAACTATTAAAATCACCTTCAGCAATTGGTCGAAGCCGAATCAATTGCCCAGTCAAAATTGGCGTCCAGATCGACTTAATCATTCAATGCCCCCTAAGCCCATTATTTCATCAGAATAAGTTATCAAATTCAGCTATTTTTCGCGACAACTGATTGCATTATTAAATCTATCGATGCCTCCAAAAAATTCTAAATGTGTCAAAAACAAGAAAACCAATGGCCTGAACCATTGGTCAAATCAAAAAATTCGGTTGGACAAAATCAAAAAATGATACCAAACCCAGAAAACTCGACCACAACTAAGGCAAATCGTTTCCTACAGTCACCGACAAGGGAGCACTGGTAAATTCTTGAAAGTGACCGACAAACCCTTTGGCATAGATCACATAGGGTCCATTTGCAAAAGTTTGCGTTCTCCAGCTGACCATTGTCTGCGCACCTGGATCTTCTACTCGAACTTTTTTCACAACACCACCACCAGTATCAGAAATGATCAGTTCAGCATGGGTCAAAGGGATATCTAAAGTATTCGATTGAATCTTTACATAGACTCGGTCTTTGACAGGCTTTGTAGCATCAAAATCAGGAATAGCCTCAACTGAAAAGTTTTTATTCTGATTGGCAACAATGATATGCGAATAACCCGGTTTACCAACAACTCCTTCAGCCTTCAAAATTGACGACTTTATTTCATAGAGACCATCACTCATTTGAGAAAAATCATAGGGCACCGAATTCGATGGCATATCGATAACCAGTGTCGGTGGGGCAAAATCGGGTCCGACCTTTTTCATTTCTATTTTAAAGCCAGAAGCATCAAGCGGGACTAGCCCATGGACGTTTACATTAGCGATGCCTCTAACTGGTCTAAAATAAACAGGATCTGTAACGTGGGCCAAAGCAGATGGCGATTCAACCACGAATGAAATAGCACTCTCGCCCAGTCCGGATGCGTCATCATAAGCAATTCTAAAATAGCCCTCTTCTCCCCAATCCGGTCCCCAACTGTTTCTCACGATCCAAGCTTGTTCCGTGTCATTCCAACCAACAATCGCAATTGCATGACCACCTAATCGACTTCCAGTAACGTGTTTATAAACCCCTGATTGATAAAACATAAAATCCTCATACACCGTCATAGAGGTCATTACCGGCCCTTTCATAACGGCCGTTTTTATTGCTTCTCGACTCGACAAATATTTCGAACTTAAAATCATATTCTTTCTCAGGGCTCGATCTGAACAAACTCCTGATGCAGAAGCATCCTTGCCCAACCGACCGCTCACATATCTAAAACATGCTTCATCGGACACTCCACGACGCTTCAAGGAGTTAGCCGCAAACGATAACTGAGACCCTCGATCACAACTTCCAATATCGCCAAACAAATCTTGTTCGGAGAGATTCATATTTAACTGAGGCATTCCAGTAGATACATTCAATGTGCCTTCCATTGCAGAAAGAGCCGCAAATGCCACACAACTGCCACACTTTCCTTGGTTTCGAACCGGGGGCATCCAGTTTACTCCCTGAACATTCCGTAAATCAAAAACTACAGGCAAATCAGCTCTGACATCGCCATTATCTATATTCCCTTTTTCAATTGACTCTTCGATAAGCCCAAAGTTAACTTGACCGTCTAACCGCCTTGCAAATTGATCAAAAGAACCATTTTCACTTGCAATCCAACCGTAATTTCCGCTGATCAGCTTTGCATTCAAGTTTTGAATTTCAAACCCAAGGAGACGAGACGTTGCAAAAGTGGTTGCTAAAATAAGCGATGAAATTGCTAAATTTGTCAGTTTCACAAAGACCTCCTAGAATTGATTTGAATCTCCATTAATTATACAACCCTTAGAAGAAATGTAAAAGAGCGCGCCACCTTGGCGGCCCATACGGGACTATCAAAAGAAAAATTTGACCGGATTGGTCGCAAAACAAACCTTTTGTTGTATAATTTCTCTAGCATCACATTGATATGAACTGCATTAGCCGTTTTCACGTATCGAATACCAACCTTCTAAAGGAGGAAACTATCCTATGACACTTCGCTCTGTACTTACATTTACGTCAGTTATCTTTATTGCTCAGTTATCGGCGTCTGCGTTTGCAGAAGATGCTCCAGATCCATCCTTTATCTGCGCAAGGAACTTTATTCCAAATCCACAAAATCTAGATCCCTGCGCTACAAGCCCAAATCTATTCAAGCGACTTAAGGGCGCCCTGGATTCAAACCTCATTCTATGCACCAAAGTCTACGATGAAAAATATTGTAAAGATGCTCCAAAGGAATTCCGCCATGCTATGAGTGCCGACGGAAAGCCTGTATGTACGGTACATTATCATCAAGAACGAATTGCAGAATACTGCTTCTCTAACCCAGAAACTTTCCAATGGGCTGTGGGCGCAGAATAGTGAGTTTTATTACCATCGAGGAAACCACACTACATTGGTCAGGTAGATTGCTTGACCAATCATTTGGTTTTAAATGATAAAATTTAACGCGCTTCAATCCAATAACGTCGTTTCAACGGCAAGCCATCTGCAATTAAAATAGAATCTTCCAAATTCCCACCTGCGTTTTCAATAATTTTTGTCGAAGGCAGATTAGATTCGTCACAAGTTATCAATATCTTTCCAATGGCTTTCGCCAAAGGTGTCTTAAGTATTTCTTTGAGCATTGCCGAGCCAATTCCTTTCCTTCGAAAACTAGGTCGGACAACATATCCAATATGTCCACCTACCTGTCGCAAATGATCATTGAGCTCATGCCGAAGTGCAATTCGCCCAACAACTTCATCATTCAAAATAGCCCAGTAAACAGTATCAGGGACTTTTCCTGGCAGCGGCTCGGTTTCTCTTGTTAGCAAAGCATCGACATAGACATCAAACTTTTGTTCGTAGAAAAGTCGATTAAGCTCTCCGCCAAGATAAACCCAAGCAAACTGCTCAGATTCATTTTGTAGCTCTCGGTAGCCTTCCTTAAAGGAACGTTCGTACCTAGCATCAGGGCGAATCAAATACATATTCATATAGGACCTCCAGAATTCTGCACAGAAAACTACCTTAATCTTATCCAAGTCCATTCAATCACTCAAACAAAATACGGTCCATCCCTCGAACAAGCCCTTTAACCTCCACGACCTTTTTGATCGCAAGCAAAGTTCCCCCAACATATGGCTCAGCACTTGTTCCTGAATCATGACGAATGGTCAATCTTTCGTCCGGAAGTCCAAAAATAGTTTCAAAAGAGATTGTAAAACTAGGTAATCGAACTGAGTGCACCTGAGTACCTCCAATTGTTGCGCCGCGCGCTTCTCTGTAACCGACAACCGATTCAATTTTTCGCGCAACCTGATTCTGGGCAATGGAAGACATTTCCTCAGCCAATTCTCTCGTTGTTCCACTCGGAGCATCGACCTTTGACGCACTTGCATAATCAATAATTTCCCAGGAAGGCAAATGCTTAGCGGCCAATAAGGAAAAATGCTTTGCCAACGCCGCTGTGATGGAAAAATTTCCAGCCGCAATAACACCCAAATTTACTTTCAATGCCAATTTTTCAATGGACGCATACTGTTCCGCATTCAAACCAGAAGTTCCAATCACGACGTTCATCCCTACGTTCAATGCAGCAATCGATCGATCGAACACTGATTCTGGATGAGTAAAATCTACCAAGACATCAACCGAATTTTTAGGAACATCATCAATATTTCCGTAAACTGGCACTTCGAGATTGTGCTTGTCAGGTAGAATGTCTCGAACCGTTTTTCCTGCATAAGTTCTAGAAATGCCGCTTACCAATTTTAATTTGGAATCTCGCTCCAAGTAATTGGCGATCAATTTTCCTGTCCATCCAGACACTCCTGCAATGCAAACTCTGATTGCCATTCTCAACCTCCCTACTTCATAAAGGACCTTAAATAGTCACAAATTCTAACACAAATGTCTGACCAAACTTCAGCTATTGTCAATAATATCGACAGGGGAATCATATTTAAAAGCAATGATTACAATGACATAAAAACGGTTCAAGATTTGCTACTTAGTTACTAAACATTATCTGAGTGAGGCGATCTAAATGGCTTTAGCTATAGATACAAGACTATGGGCATTCATGCTTTCCTCTGTCGCCTTCATTTCAGGCTGCGGAAGAATAGACGATGCTTCACGCCTAAACGACGACACCAGCAAGGCCATCACAATTCCTGTGGCCTTAGATCAAGACAGCAATGGTTCGGCTTTTGTCTACGCTTCGACATCTCAAGAATACCAGTCAGTAACAGTCTGTTCGATCAGTGCAAATGGCAGCTGCCTCGACAAAAGTCTCGAATTAAAGTTCTCTCACAATCAAGGAAATTTGAAGATCTTTAAATCCGAATCTCAAATCAAAACAGATTCTTCTAGCAATTGGAAATTTACCGCCACTGACAAAGGCGGGTTTACAATCAACCAATCGATTATATTGAAATCTGTCATCCAATCTGCACCGGGAGCCCTAAACTGGAAAACAGTGCTTATGGCTAGCGATCAAGGAAACACTGGGGCCTGGATCAGTGCCTTTGACAATGCGCGAAAAAAACTAAAGGAAATTTTGCTTGGAAAAGGCATTCAAGATAAAAGCCTTCGCGAACTTTCACTTCACCCGAAACATCAATCAGAGTCTGTCAAACCCACAAGTGCTAGCAATTTCTCGGCTGCGCTAAAGAGCTTTGGAAATCCAGGAGCCAACGACGCATGCCTTGTTCACATGACATCACATGGCTCACCAAACGGCTTTAACCTTGGAAATGCACGCCTTTCACCAAGTCAGCTAGATCAAGATCTCACTGCCGCATGCGGTGATCGTCCCACAGTTGTGCTCATTTCTGCATGTTATTCTGGACTCTATGTTTTGGATCAATCGAATCTAAAAAAAGATAATCGCATTATTCTAACGGCAGCACGCAGTGACAGAACATCTTTTGGCTGCGGCACGCAGGATCAATATACATACTGGGATACTTGCCTAATTGACTTACTCCCAAAGGCAACAAAATGGAAACAGCTCGCACAAGATATTGAGCAATGTATCGTAAGAAAGGAAGGCGGTCGCACCGCTTCATTCCCGCAAACATTTATAGGGGCTAAAGTAACCGAGTTAGATTTGCCTAAATGATATCTGTTTTGGCTGTACGACCCATTTCCATCAAATCAACTCAAAACCAGAGCCATGAGATAGGTGTCGAAGACAATCCCATCTAACTTTCGATGGTTCTTTATGAGTCCTTCATATTGAAAACCCATCTTTTCATACAAACGAATCGCATTTACATTGGATGCAAAAACCGATAATTCAAGCTTCTCAATTCCGATGCTTTTTGCATGGTCTAAGGCTTTGCTCATCAACTTTCGTCCAAGCTTTTGATTTCGATATTCCCTCAAAACCCCTAATCCCAGATGACCTCGATGAGCAAATCGTGATTGATCAGAACGCGAAACATCACACCAACCCACTACCTTTTCACGGTCAATCGCGTAAAACACAGGACAATTTTTAATTATAAGTCGCTTTTGAAACGTCTCAACATCCTGCAATGAAGGCGCAGTTAACAGATCAATATTTATTCTTTCGTTGGCAACTTCATCCAAGGCCGCATGAAAGCTGGAAAAATATTTTTCTTCAGCGTATACAATTTGAATTTCCTTCATTGCCTATCCTTCAAATATCTTTTTTGACACATTGCCCTTTAGCGCTCTAACAATTTTTACTCGTTTCTGTTCGATACTACATTAAACACCCATTTATCCTAATCGCAAAAGAGTCTGCTTAAACTGCTCCTCTATTTTTGCATGATGAGGTTTCCATCCTACCCAGACAGATTGAGCCCATTTCCAAACCGTATCACAATGCTCTTGAGATGATTTCGCATTTAACACATCTAGAACGGTTAAATCCCCTAAACTGTTTGGGGGCGTCAGGTAAACAAAATCGTTTTTAAAATGCTTTGCAGCTGCTGCCAACATTGGCGGAATGGCATCAAAAGGCAGTTTGAGTTCAATGATGGCATACAAGGCCATCAGATGAAGGTTTACAGATTGAATATTACGTTTATCTTGGCTGTAAGGATGCTGAGCAGCGTAGGTGTCCACCGTCAAGCGATGAACTTGCCAATAGTTTTTATCTTCATATTCCCGTGCTAAGACTTGTCCGTATGCTTTCCAACAGCCGGGGCTTTCACCAAAATATTTATGAGTTGGGCCATCGCATGCTTCCACCAAAGCAGAGCAACCCGGACAATTTATCTTCATGGGTGTATTCATCCTTGAAAATTTTGTTTGGGCATACGAAAAAGGTCTGTTGGAATATTCTTGAGACAAATTCTTTTTTCCAATGTCATTCCAAGCCTCTTTGCGATTTTGGTCGAAGGGAAGTTGTCTGGAGTGATTGTAGCGGTAATTTCTGGAAGTTTTAGATCCTCAAAAGCAAAAGAGGCCGTCGCAAAGGCCGCTTCCGATCCATAACCAAACCCCCAAACTGATTGTTTAAATCGATAAGTAAGGTCCACAAGGCCTTCTCCCTCCCATTCCCCAGGAGTAAGGCCGACCATACCTATCAGCTCTGCAGTTTCTTTTGTCCGAACTGCCATCTTGCCCAAACCTGTACTTTCTCGGATCGCTATTGCGTTCAAAATCCAGTCGCGAGCTGAATCAATATCAGCCTGGCGATACACGGTAATGGGAAAGGCGTTAAACCCATCATCTTGAGCTAGTTCAAAAAACTCTTGAGTATGTTCTAAAGAGAAAGGTTCGATTTCTAGTCGTTTAGTAATAATCGGCTTTATCACCTCATACCTCCTTTCGGCTCTTGAAATGAATCATAAAATCATTCAATTCACTTGGGCGCATAAATGGATCAATCAATCGAGCAAAACCTTTGTCACAAGATTCACTCGTTAACCTACCAAGCAAGAGCCATTAAAAAAATGCCAGTTGCTGCGATTCCAAGAAGTGTCCGCACCGCGTGCAGCTTGCCCCAGTGTCTGATAAGCACAACCGTCCCTGAGTCAATCTCAGATTCCTTCGTCGCCAAGAGTTTGCGATTTGTGGGCATGATCACTAGGACTGTATAGGGCCAATTCGCAAGAATCAGGACTGCCCCCAAAATCCAAACCCAATTTTGAGACTGCGTGTAGGCAAACACACCTGCAAGCCCGGAAAGAACTGCTAGCGACGACTGCATGATGAAGCCGCGCTTGTAGCTTGGCCCCCACTGCATCAAAAGTTGCTTTGGTTCTAGGTTAAGCCTGGCAGGTTGCTCAGCAAAATTAATATAAAATGCTGCACCTGCAAAAAGTGCCGCAAAAACCAATGCCAATAAACCAACTAGAATCATTCACTCACCTCACATGTAAAACGCCAAAAAAAACTTGAAAAATAGAAATGACGGAACCTTCGCAAAACGGTCATACCACAATTTCTTAACGAAATATTGAACACTTGGTCGGAAGAATAGAACTATTTTTCCTTTAGACACTGAAAAAGTAAGTTATTGTTAGTTCAGACTGCGTTTAATTTAACCAAGCAATAAGAGAAATCGTGTGCAATTCGCATTGATCCTCACAGCTGCTTCGCCGTATACAGAAAATTGAAAGCAATCAAAAATTGGTATTCTAGTCTCATTGTGACAATGGTCAATCAGTGATAGAAATTAGGAGCGGTCAGTATTTTGCAATATTCCGAGGGCACAGTGCGGACCTTATGAACGTTATTCTCAAATTCTCCAAACCAAATACCAACATGTTCATCATCAGTGTCGCTTTGATTAAAACCTTCAAGTTCATCAAATAAATGGGTAACCACGCCCAAGCTATCGGCTACTTTTACCAGGTCACCTTTGTTCAATTTCTTCAACTTCTACCTCATCAAAACTTTATAGATGGCAAATCCCACCCTCGATATAAATACACCTTCTGTTTGAAAGTAGATCCCTCGCTGCGCCTCGGGATGACGGTTTTCATCAATTGCGCTTTTTACTTTTCTTCAATATTCAGCACTCGTCTTCTACAAAAACAAACCTGGGTAACGTCCAACAACCAAACGCCGCAGATTTTTATTTTAGACAAGGCGGACAAAGCACGGCACGAGGGAGTGTACGCATTGGTACATGACCGAGTGCCGGTGCGCAGTCCAACGCAGTATAAAATAAAAAGGTGCAAGTTTGGTGGACACGCTTGACACCAATTCGAACCACCTCAGAAGTCCCCATTGAGTTCTCCGTATTTGTCAGTGAACCCTTCCGCTACCAAGAAATTAGCATAAAGGTACAAGACCTCCAAAAGCTTGGTATGAACTGCCATCA
>JAPLFV010000362.1:0-9238 GCA_026390495.1 Pseudomonadota bacterium
TTATTATAATAGTGGAGTAACGTTATGAAAATCATACCAATCATATTAGGGCTAGCAGTCCTTCACACTCCAGCCTTTTCTCAATCCAGCATCGTCAAAGTTATAAGTCATCCGTGCAATGAAGAAATTTATGATCTAGGAACTCGCGTTGGCAGTGGCGTGCTCATAAAGGATTCCACTTCAAGTCAAACTTATGTGGTAACAGCCGCTCACGTGCCTTGGAACGATGGTAAGTCCGAAGGCTACTGCCACAAAGCAACGGAAAGCGTCAATGGAGAGTCATTTGATTTAGAATTTATCGCAGCACATTTCTTGAAAGATTTGTCCGTTCTAAAAATAAAATCTCCCTCGACGCAATTGGCCGATCAAGCACATGAATTGCAATCATTGACAGCAGTAGAAACATCTGTTGACTCTGCCGTACTCGCGATTGGATATCCCCAAAGCCAGGAAAGAGCCGCAACCTATCCAGGAAGAGTCACCGTCGCTAGAAGTCCATTTCCACTTTCACCAAACACTGACTATATCGAATCATCAGGAGTCACAGAAAAGGGAATGAGTGGCGGTGGACTTTTCACTGCAGATGGGAAGCTACTTGGAATTCTATCTCATCATATGCGGGTTTATCCATTGGGTGGCGAATCTTTTCTATTTCAGCGTAACTTTAACTCATTAAACGCACAAATTTGGAATCTTTCAATCAACAGCCATTCTATGGCGGAATGGATCGGCGAAGTTCTCTCAGGCAAAACAAGTCAATTCAAAATGGAATCAACTCAGCTAGCCCAAGGATTAAGAGCTGTCAGATGGAGAGATCTAACGCTCGTCGAAAATTTAGGTTGCTCCCATAGCGATAAATCACAAGTTGGTGGTGACTTGACCGGAATCGGCGGAGATTTAACTGGAATCGGCGGAGGCACAAGTATCAAATCAAATTGTTCTGTAAGGTTAGATCGATCTTCACTGTCTGATCAACGGCCCTGGGAAATGACCCCCGAATCTGAGTTGAGGATGTTAGATTTGTTTGCATCCGTCACAGATAGTTCCCAAAGTGTCAGCTATTTATCTCTTGGAAATCGACGCCGATCTTTTGCCGATATCTTTGAGTTTTTCGTACTTCTTGAAAAGGGATGGCGTCCGGAAGTAGAAAAAACATCGATCATTGACGCACGACGGACTGGAAAGTTGCCACCAATACAAAGATTGACCAAACCACTTTCAGGACAGGTTTCTGAAATTCTCATGTGGTGCGACTCTTCTTGGTCCATTGGAATATGCCAAAATCAAATTCGCAGATATTTTGCGGACCCATTCGAAGTGATGAACATAACTATGACCACCAATGCTCAAATGGGAATGCTCTCTCTTTTCGTTCCTACTGAAACTATGAATTGGTTTCTTCATAAACTAAACAATAGAACAGATCCTTTGACACTGACTGTTCATGCGCATGCTATCACCTCTTTTTATGCGCTTCCTAATAAAAACCCAGATGAATATAAAAACTATTATGAAGTCTCGAGTCTGGAATGCAATCAAAGTGACCGAGACGCCATCGACGCTCTTTTGCAACTAAGAACCCCAGATTTTATGGACATCAATACCGATATCGTCATTGAGTTTAGAACAAGGCTTCCGTTAAATGAGGTGTTAAATATAATGCCAACCTGCTTCAAGCGAAAATACGCTCTGCGTGATTCGTCCGGAGATTTTAAGTCGCATAGTTCTCTGTAAATGAAGCTGCAATTCTGGCACCAAAAAATTTAGAATCGGCAGTCTTTCGACTCGTTAGTTGAATAATTGAATAGACGTTTAATTGACCTTAAAATAGTCCAGACAAAAACATGTGAGCTCCTCGCTTCGAGACGGCTCAACAATCTTGCGCATTTCATCGACTGAATCTAAGAAAAGCTGCTTAATTACTTCAAATTCGGCGCGACTATGGGACATTACGACCGAATAGTGCATTCCATTGTTGTTGGGCCTTTGGGAATCTAAAACAGCTCGACTTCGCCAATTGCCATGGTGAGCCCCAATGAACGGAGAAGATTTTGGTAGGTGCAAAAGGGTCGGTTTGATTCGCCATCCTTTTCTATATGCTTCAACCAAGCCCATTGATTCAAGACCTTTCAAAGTTTCGACTGTCTGAGATTTTGAAAGTGATAAGCGCTCAGAGATACTGTCTACTGTTTGCAAGTGATCAATTCCCACGGCAATATGGACTGCGCTCCAATGCCAAGACGAATAATAGACTTTCTGAATTTCTTCACTCAGAGAATGATCATCAAAACGTTTCGCCAAATCATCTTCTGACTCTCGCATTGATTTCAATTTAAATAAGATTCGTTCACGAAAGGCCGGAAGACTCGTGCGAGATAGGTTTACGAGTTCTAAAAAATAGTCTGACTCTAAATGACCGAATCCAAAGAACTCGCACAGGTGAAAGGCTTGTTCGTTGGTGATATGATATTTGCTGCGCAGGACTTGAGAAAGGTAAGACTTTTGACATTTGGCAGCAGCGGCAAGTTTACTTTGAAAACCACGAACATCCTTGTGACGGGTGATTTCCTCACGAAGAAACGCTTTGTAATCTAAGTGCCTAAAAACACTATTTTTATTTGTTTCTATTTTCATAACAAACTCGTAATATTTTTCATAACGGATACATATACACGGTGATTGAAATTGTGTTAAGTCATTTCTGTCTGATTTAAATCACCGGAGTAAAAACCAAATGAAATATTTTTTTGCAGGAATTGTAATGCTGAATCAGTCTCTAGTATTTGCTGGAAACATGTCTGGGGGTGGAGGAGATCCCTCGATTTTGCAATCTGAACCCATTATGTTTTGCACCTTAGATGATGAATCAAACAGTTCAGTTGAATGTAGGAACCGCGATTTTTCAATTTTTCTATCTGGCAATCCTAGCAATCAAACTCAAAATTACGAGTTTGTTTTTACCAAGACCGTCAAGACGAAGGTGGGTATTGGGAACCCTTGGTTTGGACTCAACCTACTTTTGATAAATGGCCCAGAAATCAATTTTGAAAACGGTGGTTGGCAGTTACAGAAAAGTGACGAAAAATTTGATCAGTACCGATCATTCGCGATCGTTTGGATTAACAACAATCGCAATCAATATTCGTGCTTCACCAATATTCCAAAAAATCCGGATTGTGACATCATTGACTGCTGCACTCACCACCCCACAAGCTGCGGAGGACATTAATTGAAAATCCTAGAAATCATTTTCTGCTACCATTAATAAATGATGAGGGACATGGATTTCTGGCTATTAGTGAGCAAGTGGCATCAGTCGCATACTCTGGCTATGAATAGATTCGGGAAGATCATTCTCAAATTTTGATCTATTTTTTAGGTTACTTTTTTTTACTGTTTTTGGATCAAAAATGGGGAGTTCCATGACAAGGGCTACTTCAAAATTGATCCACCGTTTGAGCCTGTCTCTACTTGGATCTTAAAAAATAGATGTTTCTTCTTTTGCCATTTTTGAAAACGTGGAGAATCGAAAATTCTCCACGTTTTTAAATGGAATACTCTACATAGGAGGCATCACTGGTGGTGGTGTTGGAAAGGAAGTGGGAGTGGCATACGTCGTAGGCGTTGGAAATGGAGTGATCGATGGTGTCGGTATGACCGACGCAATTGGCGAAGGAAATGGTGTGATCGATGGTGTTGGTACTACCGAAGCAATTGGCGAAGGAAATGGTGTGATCGATGGTGTTGGTACTACCGAAGCCGTTGGCGAAGGAAATGGTGTGATTGATGGTGTTGGTACTACCGAAGCCGTTGGCGATGGGAATGGGGTCGGCATTTTGGTGCAAAAGAAACAACTTTTAGTCTGCTGTCTTGGTTTATTCGCAGCTAAGTGGGTTGCAAGCTCAGCGGCACAAGCTTCTCCTGAAGGCGTTGGAGCAGTGGAAAGGCAACTTTCTTGCAATTGCTGATTGGTTGGCGCCGGTGAATTTGCTGGGCTTGTGAATATCCGAATCGCATTCGTCGGAGATCCTGCTGCCTGTAAAACTAATGGTGGACAGGTAATGCAGTTGGGAGTCAATGATTCCATGATGCAATTGGCAGACGGAATTTGCCCCCAAGCACAAATGTATTTAATCGAACATGTAAACACATAACGTGTTTCGTCCCCCCTTGGCTCGACAGTTGTAGTACCAATCGATACCTCAGTTTTGGCTACAACATTGGAAAATGGAGCGCAACTATACATAAGGTCAACATGACCAAATGTTTCTGATGACCGACACTGGTCTTGAGTTGCCTGACAGGCATTTACAGTGGGCATTGATGTCTGCTGAGGTGGCTGTATAAATTCACAGCCATCTTTGGCTGACTGAATTCCACCCTCAGCGCTATTAATGAGACCTGCTGCAGCCGCATCGCCCGGCTGCAAACCAGTTCCTGCACACAAGACAACTTCATTCTCAACGTTACCTGGATCTGCCGCATTTACACATGCTTGACAACGCTGGTTAACGGCGGCCTTATTATTGTACCAAGTCTTTACAGAGTTAAGAATGCACTGATAGTAATCTCTTGTCGCACAAAAATCTGCCATGGGAGCAGGAGGCGCACAAACCGGCATGTTTCCCAAAGATGTTGTCGATGCATTGCCTACGTTTATACAATCTTGAATGGGATCTACCAGACTTGTTTTAGTACCCGATGACGCCTTGGCAGCTGGATCAGAATTTTGCTTTGTAGCTTTATTGCATGCAGTGAGACTAAGACCACAACTTAAAACAAAACCACACAATAATAGAGTATGAATACGCATTGAATCCTCATGACTTTCTGGTAAAAAAATGTTTTTGAGAATCCCTATTGTATCATTGAAGTCAAAGATTTTACCAATTTCAGCAATGGATTTAACCCACTACGAATCCATGCATTCCTCGACAGGAGAAAAATGACTCAATTCTCGCCAAAACAAACTCATCGAATTGATACAGGGGGGAAAGTAGACTCGTTCAAGGCTATCATCAAAGATTTTGGGTTAACTATAAAGAATGGTCATAACATTAGTGGTATGCCGGGTTTATTGGAAATGTCATTTTGAAAATCCCCGATTGCGCAAAATAATTACCACTTCCAACGTTTATAATTCCAAGCCCATTGAACCGGATATTGTCGGATAATGGACTCCATATCCAAAGCAAGTAACTCTGAAATTTTTTGTAAATCGGTCAATCCATGATTGACGCTGAGGGTTTTTGTTGAGATGACCCGGTAATGGCGAGCTCCTATTCTTACACAATATGACCCAAAAACAGCGCAGCCTTTCTTTGCGATCATCTGTGCAGGACCCTGAACAATAGGAGTATTTGGTACTCCCATAAAATTTACGGGGCAACCTCCCGAGCGATTCGCCGGTTTTTGATCCATCACAAATCCCAATCCATCGCCTCTTTCAAGCGTGGATAGCATATCTCGCAACAACGATTTAGAATGCGTCCACAAAACGTTCATTTTCAATTTTTGCCGCATCCCGTCCAAAATAGGATTGATCCAAGTCGTTCTGCTTGGTTTAGCCAGAACATACATTGGCCGCTTGGCTGCAAGCGTTGCAAAATAGCCCGCCAACTCCCAAGATCCTAAGTGGGCAGTAAAGGTAACGATACCGCTGGGAGTCCCGGAGGTAAGGTCAGATACATTTCGATGATACGATTCAATGCCATCAAATGTGACTGCGTCGGGATAGAAGACGAACAAAATCGTTTCCAAATAGATAGCGATTTGGGACGTTAAAACATCCTTTGCAAATTGACGAGATGTCGCGGCATCTAAATTCAAGACTTTAGTGGCATTTTCACAAATGACCTTAACGTCACGTCTTAAAAACGGGAATACGATTGAAACAAGCGCGCGAGCAAAAAATTCAGCCGTGCTTGGCGGAAGTACATACAACGCAAAAGCGATAATTCGAAGAAACCACATTTGTTACCCGATTCCATCGGAGGGTGATCTTCGTTTTGCTTCAATTGCTTTCTGGTAGAACTCATTCGCCTTATAGGAGGAACGCACTAAGGGGGCAGATGCCACTGATAAAAATCCAATGGATTGCGCAAAAACTTCAAGTCGTTTGAATTCTTCAGGATGCGCGAATCGTTTTATTGATAAATGTTTATTACTTGGTCTCATATACTGGCCTAGAGTCACAAACTCGACTCCGACCTCTCTCAAGTCTTTAAGGGCCACTTTCACTTCGTCTTCATCTTCGCCAAGACCAAGCATAATGGCGCTTTTTGTAAACACATCATAGTTTGCAAATTGCTTTACTTTTTTGAGGCTTGAAAGCGATTGGCGGTATTGTGCCCTTGCATCCCTGACGCGAGGTGACAATCGCTCGATCGTCTCAACGTTATGTGCGTAAACTTCTGGTTTAGCAGCCAGCACAACTTTGAGCGCTTCATCACTACCCTTAAAATCACCAGCCAATAATTCAACGATAATGCCGGGATTCAATTCTCTCACCCGCTGAATCACGCGCGCCACATGAGACGCGCCACCGTCTGGCAAGTCATCTCGATCAACCATCGTAATGACGACATACTTTAATTTCATGAGTGCTGCGCTTTCAGCAACCTGATTTGGTTCACCTTCGTCGAGCCAGCCCTGAGGATCTCCAGTCTTTACGTTGCAGAATCGACATCCCCGCGTACAAGTGTCTCCCAAAACCATAAATGTCGCTGTATTAGTGCTCCAACAACCAGAAATATTGGGGCATTTGGCCTCTTCACATACCGTATAGAGTTTACGTTCTCGAAGGTCTCTTTTAATATTAAAGAATGTTTCACCTGTGGGAATTGGCGTCTTCAACCACTCAGGTTTTTTGATATGAAGTGGCTCTTTAGCCGGCTCGGCGCCTGAATTTAATTGGTCTGAACCAAGAGTCATTAAAACTTCCTTCTTAAGATATGAATTTAAATTCGAATATCGTACCGTCTTTAACCACGTTCTGCTCTAGGCGACTCTATAATATCTCGCCCTCAAGGGCGAAACCTTTTCTCTCTTACTGGAAAATTTCGCTATAAAATAATCCAGATCACGAGAAATGTGACCTATAATCTTTACCTCCTGATATACTACTGGTTCAAGGCTCTTCTGAGTCTGGTTACATTTTAATCACGTGGGGTTCGATACAATGGCAAATGCAGTGCCTAAGAAACAAAAGTCTGTGTCTTCTAAGTCATCTAAAAAACCTGAAAACAAAGCCAAAAATACCTCGAGCAAAAAACCAAAAGACACCTTTGCAACTGAAAATAAAAAGAGAAATCAAGGAAATGTTTCCAAAAGAGCCAGTACGCCCAATGTTGCTGTTAAAGGAAAAGTTCAAGCACCCTCCTCTATTGAGCCACCAATTCGAAAATTCCTAGATCCTGCAACAAAATCATGGATTGCGGCTGTCAATCATTTTGGAAAGCGGCCGAAAGGCCAAACCATTTCAAAACCAACAGAACAAGTTAAATCAATTTTTCTGTCGAACAAAAAACAAGTTTTGGAGCTTTGGGAAACGTATACGCAACACCGACTCGCCTATCTGCTTGGCTTTCATTTACCAAACATTGCCCGTGCAATGGAACTCTTTACTAGATCTAACAAACGTCATCTTTGGAATAAGCTGTGTTCAAAGAACCCTGTAAGAGTTTTTGATATTGGATGCGGAACTGGTGCTATGTCGGCGGCCTTTTTACAGGCAGCGAAGGCCACTGAAGTGAATCTTTACGATGGCAGTGGCCCATTGCTAGATATCGCTAAACAGATTCATACAGAGCTGAAAACCCCCAACTTAAGAACATCTCGTAAAAATATCGAAGATCTTGAACCACAATGGTTCAAATCAGAGAACCCAGAAACAGTTCACGTCTATTTACTTGGCTATGTTTGGAATGAACTCGAACGCAATAATCCAGCCAGAAGACGCTTGATGAACATTATCACTAGCCATGTGGAAAGAAATGAAAAATGTTTGCTGTTCATCGCCGAGCCGGCTTTAGAGGCCATGAGCCGACCGACCATGGAGCTTAGAGACATTTTATGTCTTGCAGGTTTTCAAGCGCTTTACCCGTGCCCAACTAGTGCAGGTTGCCCCATGCTCGAAAGGCCAAAAGATTGGTGCTACACTGAAGGACTTTGGGATCAGCCAGACATAGCTCGATGGATTGATCTAAAGCTTGAGCTTGACCGCCAACGTCACGCCAGTACAACCTTTATGTTTGCAAGCCCTGCCTGCAAAATTGAATCTGACGGTAAACCAATCGTCGTGGGTCGACCTACTAAAGAAGAAGGCATAGAGAGATACAAAGGATTTTATGACTACTTGATTTGCTCTAAAACTGGACTTGAAAAACAGGCGCCAACTAAACCAAAGTCAGTGATCTTAAAAGGTGATTTGTACTCATCTTAAGCCAGGAATAGTATATTTAACCCTATTTCTTCAGGTCTCCAGAAACCTGACTGACAAAATACAAAAATTCGCCTAGAGGTCCAATGGCGAAATTTCCTTCTGATTCAAAATATGGACGCGAGATAACCCATTTTGGGAACTGATACTTTTGTATGACCTTACCATCTTTAAGCCAATAAAGTACTCCCTTACTCGAACCCACGACGACGATATTGTTTAGGGAAGCCACAGGAGTGGTCGTAAAAAAACCATCCAAATCCGTGTTCTTAAATATAACCTTGCCATTCCTAAGCCAATAAATGCCTTCGTCGGTACTGGTAACGACCACTATACCATCACTTAGTGATACTATGTCTGCTTTTAAACTGGGGGCATCATATTGATGTAATAATTTTCCATTTTTCAGCCACAATAAACGACCAGACTTAGTTGCTATAGCAACAGTTTCGCCAGTGACAACAACCGGGCTACTCTCAAAAACATCATTAGCTTTGTACGAGTAGATCTTTTTTCCATTTTTAAGCCAAATCACAATGCCATTGTAGAGGCCTACAACAAGAGTTCCATCCAATAGTTTTGCTGCCGTGGTATTGCTAAGATCAATTTTTACGTTGTCAGTCCGTTCAACATTTTTCAAAATGTCGAACTGGTTGACCAAAACGCCATCTCGAAGCCAAAAGATTTTATCACTGTTACTCAATACCACAATATTTTCGGCTAAGATTGTTGGAGTAACACGACTAAGTGATTTGAGTGCATAAGAGTATTTTAACTCTCCATTGTTAACCCATAAGA
>JAPLFV010000362.1:9253-16523 GCA_026390495.1 Pseudomonadota bacterium
ACCGTGCCATCGGTAAGTATTGCAGGCTGCGAAGTTAGAGGCGATTTCAATTTGTAGGTGAACTGAATGGCACGATCCTTGACCCAGTACAATTTATGTCTTTGACCAACAAAGAGTACGCCGGGGCCAACTTTTAAGGGAAGCGAATTTGCAAGTTCAGAATTGATTGAAACCTTCTGCACAGATTGCAACGGCTGAAACTCCTTCGGAACCTCTATTTTATAAAGGCCATGGAGGCTTGAGGTATAATCCAATATTTTTTGAATCGGAGGCACAACAGAAGGGTTCTTGACCTTGGAGTCAATCACTTCAGTCTGCCTCGGCATAGTTCTTCTTGATTCACTTGCCGCTGCCTTACAAGTGAATGTAAAATACAGAACTACCCGAATGGCAACCAACAGATTTCTTTTGTTCATTTATGTGCGCTCACAGATTGTAAAGTGATATATCAAATAAATTTAAATATGTTATCTCAAACATTGGTTTGTATTACTGATGGCTTTCCAAATCCAAGCAATCTTGTGTGTCTCGGCCTTTGAATTGAATATCATTTCAATCTACCTTCTCTTTGCATATTTTTTATCTCATAAATTCAAAGCATTTTTCTTCAACCAAGAATAAGAAAAGACAACGGACCCGCCTTTGGAAACCAAAAGACTTCATGCGCTTTCATTTTGAACCATCAGGTACATTTTGATACCACTAGGTGTAAAAAAAACGTTATCTTTTTGCAGAAACAATTCTAAACCAGTGGTCTATCTTTTACAATTGACGCACCTAATCTTAACGTCAACTGTCTGATATTATTCCTTTTGATTATGAATAGAAGCAGGTTTCTCGTGATTTATCGCTTAGAAAAGGCATTCGCTAGCCGACAGGTAATGATTGGCTCTACAAACACTCACCAAAAAAGGGCCGAAAACAGTCGGCGCCTCGTCTGCAATCCTGTTTCTTGCGAGCTACGATTAAAATGGCATTCATTTTGCATCAAGCTACTTGGCAAACAATTCAGGAGGACCCATGAAAAACATTCTAGGAATCACAGTGAAGCTTTTTCTTGCAATTCAATTTTTAGCAGCACCAAACTCAACTGCTCGCGCGGACTCGTTTCCACATTGCGCATCCAATGATGCGAAGTGCGTCGGCGAATTACTTCTATATCAGATTCGTATTGCTGGAAATGGTGGAAACCCTGGAAACAACAACGCGACATTCTGCGTCTGTGAAACCCCAAGAAATGCTAATTACTGTAGGGTCAATGGAGGGTCAACTGAATATTACAACAAAATTTTGAAGTTAAAGCGAATTGCTGACGGATCAGAGGTTTCAGACCTTGGCGAATTTTACATATGCAGCGCCACTACAAATCCTACAATTGCATGTGATGCAGCACTATTGAATAATCCTGCTTGTCACTGATTGACATATTTTTTAGGAGAAAATTTGTGAAACGCTTTTCTTTATTTTTTGGCTTGGCACTATCATATTTTGTCATGATCGGTTCGCCTCAAGCATTTGGCATTACAGTATTGAATTTGTTTCCCAATAAATATGAACTCAATGCACTGGTAAATGGATTAATACTCACCGACAACCTAGATGCCACCGAAAGCCGTCAACTTGGTCAAGGGATTTGCCGCGCTGCAGGACAGCCAACCTGCCTCGACATTAAAAACCTAGGTCAAGGAATCTGCCGCGCTGCGGGCCAACCGACATGCCTTGATGTTCAGAATGTGGGCCAGGGAGTTTGCCGTGCAGCTGGCCAACCGACTTGCCTTGATATAAAAAACATTGGTCAAGGAGTTTGCAGAGCAGCTGGTCAACCGACTTGTCTCGATATTCAGAATTTGGGTCAGGGTATCTGCCGTGCGGCAGGCCAGCCAACTTGTCTCGACATCCAGAATTTGGGTCAGGGTATATGCCGCGCGTCAGGTGCAAGTACCTGCCGTGATATCAATTAAACTGCTCGCTTATGTTTATCGGTATTTTTGTTTGTTATAGCAATACCAGCAGGTGTTGCAATTTTGGCATTTGACAGACCTCTTATGAGTGTTACGACACCATCTGTTTCTGTCCACGGCTGAATCTTTAGACCCAGACCACTGAGAGATAATTTGAGTCGCGGATACATGGCGCGGGCAAAAGTCACATGTGGTTGATCTTGCAAAAGTTTTTTCGCCTCAGAGAATGCTTGAAAATTGCGACCAAGACCAATCAACATATCAAGCCACCATCCCATGAATCTTAGATCAACACGCTCAAGACCCTTGCGCTTACAAATTTCCATAACTGCATGAGAGCCACCTAAATGCCAATGAGTTTCAATCGTAGACCAAACTACGTCCCAGTTTTTTGCATCAATCTGCCTTTCAAACTCCAGAAGAAGATTTGGATCGTCTTTTGGCTTAGCCCTAAACGACAATTTTCTAAAATTGTCGTTTTGTCTTTTCGAGTCACTATATTTGTTTGATTCCGAAATTGAAGCGTTTCTATCCAAAAAACGAGATAGATGGTCTCTATTTTCATAGGCGTATTGATCATCTAAATGTGCGGGCATGGCAGGGACTCCGTAAGCCACCTTACTTTGGAGATCAGATTGCACAGACTGATTCGAAGATTTAGACTCTTCACGATCGGAACTGAATTCGTTGCGCTCCACGGCTACCGGGCGAAAGACGCTATTGTTATTTTGAAAATCGACAGAGTCTCGGCCACTCTGCTTTTGAAAACTTGCACTTGATAATCCACTATCGACATTTTCACTTCTTTGGGACAATAGATTCTCGTCGGCCGAAACACTCAACTCTGACTTATCATCAAGACCACCTGACGCTGAACGCATTGAATGAATCAAATCCGAATTTAAATCATTTATCCCTGGTACCACTACCTCGCTAAGCTGATCACCTGGAACCGTTGGATGAGCAAATTGGTTCAATTGATCGCTTGCTTTTGCAATGTTGACGCCTTCCCAAGAATCAATAGTTCGTTTAATATTTTCAGAAGGGATTTTTTTTTGCTCGTCCTTCTGGTCAAGAATTTCCTTCCTGTCTTCCAAAACAGTTCTGTGAATTCTTGGTGAAGGTTGTTTTGCCAGTAGATCTAGTTCCTTTCCGATGACAATAATACTGTCATCAATCACTCTATCAACGGCGTCCAAATTTGTTGATTTTGCTTTTTTAACATTTTCGAGCTGCTGCCTAAGAACCGTCGCTTTTCCATATCGTCCCAAATTTTCCAAGCCTTCGACCATGATTTCTAGAGGTTCAAAGTCACCTGGTCTTGCCTTGTAAACCATATATGCTAAATCGATGGCTTTCGATGGATTCTTTCGAAGTAGCGCTTCGCTCAAGCCCAATGTCACATCAACTCTTTCGTTTTCTTTTAAATCACTTGCCAATATCAAGAAGCGATCCACAAGAAGCGTATCTTGTGGATTGACTCGAATCAATTCAAGCAAACGATTTAAGCCGGCATGCATATGACCTCCAGGATCTATGCGGGAATTCATGATGCTATGTTAGACGCATCAAAACCTTTCACCGCACGACCGTCATCGGAGGATGTTTCAAGTTATAAATAGGAAAAAAGTGCCCACCTGAATTTGAAGAAAGATCAAACTCCCATTTCTTGCAAGAATCGAGTCGACACGTTGCCGTCTATAAATTTTTGATTTTCTAAAACCCTTTGATGAAATGGAATATTGGTGCGAATGCCATCGACTTTCATTTCTCGAAGAGCTCGACGCATTCGCGCCAAACACTCATTCCGATCTTTTCCATAAGTGATTAATTTTGCAATCATTGAGTCGTACAGCGATGGCACGGTATAGCCAGCGTAAACCATGCTATCCACTCTGACTCCAGGACCGCCTGGCTCATGGTAGGCTGTTATTTTCCCCGGCCAAGGTGCGAAACTTACTGGATCCTCAGCATTGATACGGCACTCTAACGCGTGACCTCGCAATTCAATCTTGTTCGGGTCAAAAGATAGCTTTGCTCCCTGTGCAATGCAAATCTGCTCTTTAATCAAATCGATTCCGCTGATCAACTCTGTGACTGGATGCTCGACTTGCGCACGGGTGTTCACTTCCATAAAATAAAAGGACCCATCGACGTCCATCAAAAATTCAACTGTTCCCAAACTTTGATATCCAACAGCCTTCGCCAAACGAACGGCTGTATCTCCGATCATTTTGCGGCGCTCTGGAGTCACAATGGGGCAAGGAGCTTCTTCGAGAAGTTTTTGATGACGCCTCTGAATGGAACAGTCTCTTTCACCAAGATGCGTCACTTGACCATGTTCATCGGCCACTAACTGTACTTCGACATGCCGCGGATTCTCGCAGTATCGTTCGATAAACACATCTGGATTTCCAAATCCAACTTGAGCTTCATTTCGCGCTAAATCATACTGCTTCGATAACTCGTCCATAGACCGTACAATTTTCATACCTCGACCACCGCCACCTGCGGCAGCTTTAATGATCAAAGGAAAACCTATCTCTTTTGCCAAAGACTGAGCTTGCTCCACGCTGGTGACGCTTCCAATTGAACCCGGCAGCATTGGAACTCCAGCTTTCTCGGCAATCGCACGGGCATCAACTTTGTTGCCTAAAGCCTGAATGTGTTCAGGTTTAGGACCGATAAATTTGATCTGATATTTACCGCAAATCTCTGCAAACTTTGCATTTTCAGACAAAAATCCATAACCTGGATGAATCGCGTCCACTCCAGAAATTTCTGCTGCACTCATGATGGCGGGTATCGACAAATAGCTTTTGATACTGGGTCCCGGCCCAATACAAATGCTCTCGTCAGCCAATCTTGTGTGTAGCGCGTCGCGATCCGCAACTGAATGAATCGCTACTGTTTTCAAATTTAATTCTTGGCAGGCGCGAATGATGCGGACGGCAATTTCACCGCGATTGGCAATCAGTACTTTTTTCATTTATTTTGGCCCTACTCGATGACAAACAAGGCTTGATCAAACTCAACTGGCTGACCATTTTCCACAAGAATCTCTCTAACGACGCCATCTCTGTCTGATTCAATTTCGTTCATGAGTTTCATCGCTTCAACGATACACAAAGTTTGGCCTTTTTTAACTTTGGAACCAACCTCACAGAATGAATCTGCACCGGGTGACGGTTGGCGATAAAAAGTTCCGACAAAAGGTGATTTGACTAAATGACCTGAGGTGAATCCTTTTGAGGTCGCGGGGTTAGAAGATTCTGATTTCTGAACTGATGGTGCAGGAACTGGGGGCAATGGAGCTGAAGGCACGGCAAAGTTAGTTTGCGGTGCCATCATACCCAAAGCTGACATACCTCCTAAAAAACTAGGGGCACCAGAAGTCGGAGGAGCCATAGTCAATTCAATGCTATCGTCTTTTCCTTCAATCTTTATATGATTGAAACCTTGCTTACGCATGAGTTCCATTAGCGATTCAATTTTCTTCATATCCATATTTGAAGCCCCTCAATCAAATGACATTACAACTATCGAAAGGCCGACTGATAACTTTAAAACTCACTATTTGATGGTCTTAAGTAATCCAGGCCAAAATCGGGTCTAAAACATTAGACCTTAGACAAATAATCATTGGTCCGAGTGTCAATTCGAAGTACGTCACCTTCCTTTATATGGAAGGGAACCTGAACCATCAAACCAGTCTCAAGCTTTGCAGGTTTACCTCCACCACCAGAGGTGTCACCTTTGATATTTGGTTGAGTTTCAATAACCTTAAGGTCGACGTGATTGTCTACCTCGACAGCAACAGCTCTCCCTCTGAAAAACGTGACTCGGACATTTCCGTTTTCAACAATATAAAACTTTGCTTCGCCTACTTCAGCATTGCTCAAAGTAAATTGTTCATAATTTGAAACATCCATGAACGTTGCTCGTTCAGTATCACTATAAAGGTATTGCATCTCTCTTGTTTCAACATCCGGAATATTTACTTTATCTCCAGACTTAAACGTTACTTCTACAACCTGCGCGGTTTCAAGATTTTTAAGACGTGTTCTAACAAACGCAGAACCTTTTCCAGGACTTACATGTTGGAATTCGACAATTACCCATGCTTTATCGTTATATTCTATTTTCAGGCCTTTGCGAAAATCTTGAGTTGAGTACATGCATTCCTCGTTCGTTAAAATTTTATGGGGACTCTGTTTATATAGTGAACTGATGGCAGCTGCATTGTTGGCAAAAATAGGCCTTAACAGTAGCCAATCGGCTCGACGTCACAGCGTCGCGCTTATTAAGATCGGCCAGGTTAACTTACCTTTGCCATGAGTTCAATAATTTCCGTCACTTTTCCGCAATGATATAAAGTTTTCTATTAGAATTTGATAAAATTCAATGAAAAAAATATTGGAAAGTGCATGTAGTCTAACATTTAAGCTAATCTTGACGCTCGATTTTCCTAAGTTTATTTAAATCGACGCCCCCCATTCGAGTCGGTCGGACCAACTGACTTTGGTTAACTTTAGACGAGTAGCCCATCAATTTATGCCTAATGATTCTAACCAAATGATTTCGATAATAATCAACTCTTGCGTTTCGTTCTCGTTGTATTCCTTGTCCGGGCCCTTTTAAATCACTCCCTCCAGTTGCATGAATGATATCTGCCCAAACTTTGTCTCCTTCAATTTTGGTAATCTTCTCCAAAATAACGACATGCCCGGAATACACCATTAAATCACCTGGAATTGAAACTGTCGCATCGGGTTTGATTGACACAAGGCCATACTTTGCCAAAAGAACATCGTCAGGCAACTCGAGCATTTGTGCAGTGGTTAGATAGGGATATTTTAAGCCAGCTCTTTCATAAACCATTTTGGTGAAATGCGAGCAATCTAAGCTACAACTTACACAATCAGGACATTTTTTAACTCTTTCTTTAGGAGCTGGACTTTTATCTTCAAGGCATTGGTTGCATGATGCACATTGCGCTTCAGAACCGACCTGAGTACCGCCATATACATATGAAACATCCAAGGTCTCTAACATTTCATCTGCAGCCGCTAGCAACTTCTTTTGAATCTCGACTGCGTTGGGCGTTACTAAAACGGGCTTTGCAAATGCAACTTGATCATATTCATTGATCAACAAAAAAATGAACAACAGCGAACTAAGGACCATTGAGAATCGAAGCATGATATATCTCGCTTCAAAATATTTGCGACATCGATCTAGAGCAAGTTCTAGTACTAATGCCAGAGATCCCATTTTAATTTTGATGGACCTTCGACAAAACCGCTAAG
>JAPLFV010000296.1 GCA_026390495.1 Pseudomonadota bacterium
CTAAAAGAAAACACTTACATTGCTATAGCCACCTATTTGGCGTCTGGAATTGACCCCAATAAATCTGTGCTATTTCCTCAAAGTATGGTTCGGCAGCATGCGGAGCTTGCGTGGGTATTAAATTGCTTTTGTTACATGGGTGAACTGGGTCGAATGACGCAGTACAAGGATAAGAGTTCCAGAGCGGGAGAAACCATTCCCGTTGGGCTATTTACCTATCCAGTATTGATGGCCTCAGATATTCTGCTCTATCAAACCAATTTGGTGCCAGTTGGTGCGGATCAAAAACAACATTTAGAGTTAACTCGTGATTTGGCAATACGAATGAATAATCAGTACGGCAAACTGTTTTCAGTACCGGAGCCGATGATCGCAGAGACGGGCGCGAGGATTATGGATCTTCAGCAACCAGAAATGAAAATGAGCAAGAGTTTGTCTTCAGAATTGGGTGCCGTTTATGTATTGGATGATCCTAAAGAGATCGAAAAGAAGTTTAAGCGCGCTGTTACCGACTCGGGGACCGAGATTGCCTATACGGATGACAAACCCGGAATAAAAAACTTGATTGATATTCAATCTTGTCTGACTAAAAAGTCACGAGATGAGATAGTAACGTCTTACCAAGGAAAAATGTACGGTCACATCAAAGTCGACACGGCTCAAATGATGATCGAAGAGCTGAGACCCATCCAAGCCGAAATTAAGCGGTACTTGGGTGACAAAGGTGAGTTAGATCGAATTTTAAAAGCAGGCGCAAATGAAGCATCTATCGCTGCAGAGAAAACCCTTAAAAAAGTGTATGCGGCCCTTGGGTTTATTCATTCATGAACATTTATGATATCAATCATAGACCCGTCAAACACTCCTACGGGTGGATTGGTATTTAATAGGTAAAGAAGTCGGTTTTCGCCACCATCTAGCGTTATTCCTATGGCCGAATATTTTAATCCACTATTAGTTTTCTGATTTAGTTTCAGAAATCCTGCGTCTCCATCTTGTGCAAGGTTTAAACGTTTGTCGGTCCAGTATTTAGCGTCTATTCCCTTTGCCTCAGTCAATACATCTTTTGTCGACACGGGAAATTTTTTTATTTGGCAAACAAAAATGAACTTTGGAATCTTCTTGCGACTTGGCACAGGAACATAAGTGTTCCAGTCGTCGCCTACGTATATGCGCGTGCATTTTGATTCTTGGATCTTTGGAATGAACGGTTCCTTTTCAAGATTGTCATGGCTATTTTTAAGCTCGTGAAATTGACCATTTTGCTTTTCTTTTAGGACTAAGGTGAACGTTGCGGGATGAATGATTTTTATGGACAAGGGACTGGTAGTTGCTTGAGCGGATTTGGCTGACATTTGGTTACTTTGTCTCCCGATTGGAGTTTTCATTGATTCTGCGAATCCACTGGCTTCGATACCTATTTTTCCAAAGTCCTTAAGCAACAATATGCAATTAACTTTTAAATCAGCACTTAAAAGCAGTGCAATGTAAATCCAATTTAATGGGATGAGATTGATTTTCATAGTGGGCTTCTCTTTGCGGCAAATATCTTAATTGTCTTATAGTCAGATTCTATCATGATCTATGGCGATGGAGGATCTTTCAGTGTTAACTTCATTCTGGTTTGGGCTGGCTGTATACCGTAAATGGATGCAGCTCTATTGAGCAGTTTCGGCATCTTTAGCTAATACTGTCTTCTACTGCCGTGGTGTCAGCACTGCTGACGTCGGTACTGTTGACGTCGGTACTGTTGACGTCGGTACTGTTGACGTCGGTACTGTTGACGTCGGTACTGTTGACGTCGGTAGTGTTGACGTTGGTAGTGTTGACGTTGGTAGTGTTGACGTCGGTAGTGTTGACGTCGGTAGTGTTGACGTTGGTTTAATGGGGTATCTGCCTTGTAATGTGTGCTCCTTCATCGACGGCGTCTTCCGAATTATTCCTCGTGATTCCTTTGGGTTGAGCAAAATAGGTTCAAAATCCCCTCCAGATATTTTTACAAAGTAAAAATAATTTTAACAAAAGTCTTTAATATTATTGTAGAATACCGATATAAATGTTGAAGGGAGGTGGTGAATGGATCGCCCCATAATTTCAGAATATAAATCGCTGGCTTTTTATGTGAGAGACATGATTGCGTTTCGAAAGAAATCATTCTCGACCGAGAAGTTTTCAGTGGCAAAGAGTTGCAAGCAACTGAGGCGTGTGTCTCCAGCTCTCGTAACGTTAATCGTTTCTGGTGAAAGAAAATTGACTTTGGACCGTTGTGACGAGTTTGCAAAACTACTTGATCTGACTCATCAGGAACGTCAGTTTTTAAAAGATTGGGTTTCTAGGCATGAAGCTATCGGACTCTCAGACTCCGATCATGACAATGAAGCCAAGGAAGCTTCCAAAGTTCAAAGCCTGCGACGAAATGTTTCCTCAAAAAGTCTGTTGGAAGACTGGTTGAATGTCTATGTTAAAGATGCGTTTCAGATTCGATCAATTCGAGATAATCCTAAGTTGATCTATTCCTACTTAGGACTTATTGCATCTCAAAAACGCATTGATGCATCTATAGCATTTCTTTTAAGACATGGTTTCTTACGTAGAACTCTGGAAGGTCAATTGATCGAGGAGACTCCTCTGCACTCTGTTGACGAGAAAATGCCAAGTCAAAAAGTAAAGCAGTTCCATAAAGCTACCTTGAAAATTGCAGCTTCTGCCATAGATCAGTTTCCTACGACAAAGCGATATGCAAATGCATTGATCGTTCCACTCACACCAAAACGCTATCGTGAGCTTCAGGAAAAAATCGAACGCTTTGCGGAAGATCTACAAGTTTTTGCGGAGAATTCCAATGAAGGAGAAGCCCTCTACCAATTTATCTTACATCTAAGTCCTACAGGAGGTGTCTATGGAGACAAATGAAGTGCGATCTACAGAGAAAAACAGACTGAACTTTAGTGCGATTGCATCCATGGCCGCATTTTTGTCTATTATGCTATTTACTTTGCCCGCTTTGGCTGGAACGTTTGTTGGAAATGGCGGAACCAGTTCCGATCTCGATATGCAAATTTTGCGAGTTAAGATTCGAGATGCTCTGAATTCAACTGGTGAAAACTCAAATAAACTCTGCAAATGTTCCGAAAACCTAAGTGCACTTGGTGTTTGTCAGGTGGTTCGAAGCTTGAACGAAAGTCAAACTTCGTTGTGTGCGTCTACGCTCAAGTCTATGGGGCCCAGCCTGGCTAAGATCATAGATTTGGATTCCGATCTAAAACTTAAGTGGTCGGAGGATGTTAACCTGATTTCCAGAGAAGAGGGCGAGCAAAGAGATGTCGATGCAGTCACTATCCGCGATCATAATACGATTTATATCAAGCGGGATCACTTCTATTCATTGTCTGAGCAGCAGCAGATTGTGTTACTAACTCATGAGTTGTTTCATTTACGTCCTGTTAAGAAGGTATATGTTTCAGACAGAAGGGCTTTTGAATCATTCCCAAATGGCGCTATGTTTTTGAATTCACTGGGAGCTGCAACGGCGTTGCTAATTCAAGAGCAAGGGGTGGATGAAGCGGTTGGCGATTTAGCTTTTGTCTCAAGATCATCCCATAGATTTTATCTGCAAGCCAATCTCATAAAGGTGGTTATGCATTCAAAAGACTATGCAAGGAAATTGGTATTGCAGGAAACTGGCGGTGAGTTTGATTTTCTGTTTATGTATCGCATCAAAAACATTGGGTTGCACATTGCATCCTATTATCAGGGGACTCAAGCAGATTCACATGGCGTGAGCTTTCAGGAAAAAATGTATTTTGGTGGCATTGGAATGAGCTACGAGATGACACCGTTTTCCCTGAATCTATCGCGATGGAATGAGATGATTTTGTCCTTGGGCGTTGAAGGTCTCTTTGGTCAAACTCATTATGAGATAAAGGATAATGAGTTGGAGATGAGTGACTTAGGTCAGATACGTGGCACTCAAGTAAACGTAGTTGGTAAATATCCGTTGAATAATGGTCTTTGGATCAATGGTCAAATCCAAGGTAGGCAGCTTCAATATAGGTACAATAATTTTGGTCTTTCCATCAATAACACACAAATGATTTTAGGATTGGGGGTTGGTTATGGATTTTAAGAAGATGCGTGTATCGATGATTTTCTTGATAGGCATGGGTGTGCATTCATGTGGGGCAAATAATGGTAACGGAGTCGTTGGTTCACCTTTGACATCTAAGACCGGTCTCTATTCGAGTAATGGAGTGCAGTCTAATTTCATGTTTTCTTATGATCAGACATCTAGTCGGATCATGAAACTAAAGTTGAGTGATCTCTCAATTGCAGGTGCTTACTCTGTAGCAAGCGATATTGGTGATCACTATGTAGTCGGGCATCCTGAGGGCAAATATGTATTGGATTTTGGTGCTAGGCATCTTGAAATCATTAAAGAGGATGGCTCAAAACAGAGCAAACCTTTCAATTTTCAAGGAGTGGCAAAATCTGCGGCTTATGATTCCAGCCAAGGTCTCCTTGTTATGCAAGATGATTTAAACAGTATCGGGATTATGCAGATTGCAGATACCGGTGACATCAAAAGCTCGTGGCTTGGAGGCTCGTTGATTGGTGAGTCGAAGTCTGTTCTTGCTGGTGATATTGATAAAAGCGGCAAATTTTTGATCTTGGTAAGCGATGGAAGTATTTTAACAGTGGATGTTGGATCCACTCTAACTCAGCAAAAGTGGGCCTACACATCAAGTTCAGACACTATTTCAAAAGCACTTTGGATTGCTGGAGACACAAGTTTAACCTCTAAGAACCTGATTGTTACTGAAAAAGACATCTATGTTTTTGACTCTGGTAGCTCGAAGGTAACTGAAACAAAGAATTTGATAGCGTCGGATTGGGCGGTAGTTGCCAATTCAAAATCTCAGAAGCCACATGTGCTCGTAAAGAACACAAAGTCCGGAACTTTCTATTTAGTGTACATCGATAGCGCAGGAGCATTGTCTACGAAGGAACTTCCTCCTGTAGGCATTTCGTCGACGTCAGATCTGTTTTTGTCTTCGGATTTATCAAAATTAACCCTGGTCGGCAAATCGAGCCAAGCTTCTGGTCTTGTTTATCAGATTCGTCTTTCTGACAACCTGGTTTTAGTGAATGATAAGCTTTCAACACAGGGTGAGATATTGGTTTCAGATAAGTTGGCCTTTATCAATCGCAGGTCAAAATTGGGATTCCTAGAAACCATCAATTTTGAGACTGGAGAGCGAAAGGAGCTCAAGGCCTATAATTTGGAATTTTTTCGGGATGAATAATTCCGTTCAACGGACATTCAGGTTTCAATTAGAAGTGAGAAATTTGAGTCCTTAGAATGAAATGTGGTAAAGTATGTTCTTACGAAAATAGATCAGTAAATACGCCGTAGTCGTTTCACAATTTCAGGGAGTCCCCAATGAGTCCAGTTTGTCGTTTTTTGGTCTTCACCTCTGTTTTCGGGTTGAATTCAGTTGTTGCTCTTGGTGCAGAGTCCAAGCAGCCAAAGCCCGACTCAGGTGATGTTTGGGATGACGTGGATTCTGCCGATTCGTCTGAGTCTGCAAGATCAGGGCAAAAATTTGGACTTGGACTGCTCTACACGCCAGCGTCTGATTTCGTACTTTCTTCTGGCGTTTACGGCGCCTCTTACCTCAGCTCAAAGTTGCAAGTGGGTGCACGTTACATTGGTGGATCTAAGAAATTAGATGTATCAGAAACGCAAGGAACGACAACTTATTATGCGACTGCTACTTTGACTGGATACCTTTTTGATATCGATGCTCGCTATTTTGTTGGTAATTCGTTCAACATTTTGGGCGGTCTTGGATTTCGATCTGCAAATATTAAGTATTCTATTGAAGACCGTGCCACAACGAGTGTCAGTGGCAATATCACAATTAGTAGTATCGTGTTGCCGATTTCGATCGGAAATAGTTGGACTTGGTCTAACGGGTTTTCAATCGGTTGTGATTGGCTAGGGGTTCAAGTGCCACTGTCGGGCTCAACGAAGTCTAGTTTATCGGGAACTTTGAGTGCTGATACAGCAAAAAAACTGAATGAAGATCTGGTTAACACCGGTGATAAACTAGCAAAGACGACCTCTTTGACGCTTCTACTGACTCATTTGGCTTGGGCATTTTAGTTGACGATTCTATACTTTCATTGAACTGCTGTGGCTCGTTCAAAAACTATTGGCGGTATAATGAGTGTCATTTGTGGTTTGGAGTGAACTGCGAATTTATAGGGGTAAAAGCCAGGTTGGGTGATTTCTATCAATCTAATACCTGGTTCAACAAACATCTTGAATTTCCTATCCTCGCCTGGCTCACCACCAATTGGTTTGCCGTCAACAGTTACAAGTGCCTTTGCAGATAGAATGGGCAGTCTGAGTTCACAGAGATTCCCAAGATCTTCGTTGCGTAAGTATTCTGGACTCGTTTCCAGATGAGAGTCCGATTGCTGATGCTTTGGTTCTGTCATTTGATTGGCAAGGTGATTGACGCCAAATAGAATCGAAAGAACGGTTTCCAACGATCTAGCGACAACATTAAGCAAAATATCAGACATGTTAGAATTCCTTTAAAGAGAAATTGATGTATTGCATGTAGCCAGCTTTTCTAAGTTCATTGAGCTTGATTTTTGGTGTCCTCGTAAATTTTTTTAAACATATGTAACTTTTTGATGGCAGATTTAACTGAGTTATGGTCTGTGCCGTTGAGCTATTGACTCTGAAATGGAAAATGCAATAGTTGCGCCAATGTCTTGATGAAGGCGTCAAAAAGATTGAAAGAGTAGCATTGGCGTGAGCCATTCTGGCAGCTAAGCATTTGGAGCCGGTATTTGACTTCTCATTGATAGTTGGTAAACTTGTAAAGGTACGCCCATTCATTCAAATTTCTCAGGAGTTTGTGTGACTTGGTCTGCGGATTTGGATAGTTATATTTGTCGACAAGAACATGGAGGTTTTATGTCACGAATTCAGGCAATGTTTATATCAATGGTTTCAGCATTCGTATTCGCAAACGGTTTATTTGCAGAAGAAGTTCGCAATCCACTTGGCGAAAAAGCAGATTTTCAGCTCGATAGAGATAAAGCACGGACAACATCTCTTATCACCAAGGGTTCTGTCAATTCAGTGGTCGACAAATATTTTCCAGATCATGAGCGTGGACCGAGTTATAACGTTCGTATCAGCTACGATCTAACGGTTCGTTTTTCAGGGCGTAAACAGGGCGTGATTAACATGCTATTCCCTGATGAATATTTTACGCCATTATTTATGGAAGACTTGAGGAAAAATGGATCTTATGTGTCACCGGATTATCATATTAAGTGGGAAGGTCGGGCCAATGTTAAAACTTTGGATGGCGGCGTTTATCCGCAAACGGATATCATTTACATTACTGATATTGTTCTACCTTCAAGATTTGAAGAAGAGTTGGCGCAGATTGTTTGGGATGCAAACGGTCCAGAAAATGTTTTTGAATCAGATCGCTACCGCGCTATTGAAGATATAAAAATGCGGGCCTATATTTTTCCAGGGATACCAGCTCTGGGAGCGGTAAAAGTGGACATTGCGGGTAAGACAAGCGGCGTAAACGCTAAAGCGGGATTTGATTACTTACGTTAATTATTAAATCTTTTTGTAGTTTAGCGA